>CAYPHE010000052.1:0-12470 GCA_964410075.1 uncultured Polaribacter sp. | reverse complement strand
AACTAGCTCTTTGAACTCCTTTACCATAATTTAAACTTAGAGATAATAAATTCAATTGAAATAAACATCCTGCTTTTTTAAGTTTATAATACTTATTTATGTCATTATGATAAAAAGTATACCTTTCTGGATGTGCTAAAATAGGTTTGTATCCTTTGAGTTGAATTTCAAATATTATTTCAAAAAGATTTAAAGGTGGATTAGCAAAAGACATTTCAACCAAAATAAAATTATCTTTTAAAGTTAATAAATCATCATTTTCAAGCAGGTTCATAAACTGCTCATCCATCATATATTCAGCAGCAGCATTAATAGAAATACTATCTAATCCTCTATTTTTTAATTCAGTTCTAACTAATGCTAATTTTTCTAAGATAGTTTCAGATGAATTTGGGTACAACTCACCCATAACATGAGGAGTAGTTATAAAGTTTTTAATTCCGTAAGAACTCATTTTTGTAATAAGACTTATAGAATCATCAATATCTTTTGCCCCATCGTCAATACCAGGAAGTAAATGAGAATGAATATCTACAAAACTATCATTAAAAATATTCGTTAAAGGAACTTTTTTCTTCTTAAAAAAAAACATAAAATAGGCTTTACAACAAATTTACAATTTTTAAAATAAGATTTAACCTTGCGAAAACGATTGAAGTTTCTTTATGTATTGTATAAGCAGTTTAGTTATAATATATTTGGATAAATTTTAAAAAAATATGATACTAATTGCAGATGGTGGCTCTACAAAAGCAGATTGGATTGCCATAAACGAAAATAAAGAAGAAGCATTTAGAGTAAGAACTTTGGGTTTAAACCCAGCTATTGTTCCAGTAGAAGAACTGGAAAATAGGATTATAAACATGTTTCAATTGATTAGTATTAAAGAAGAAGTAAAAGAAATTCATTTTTATGGAGCAGGATGTGGAACACCAAAACCCACTGCGATTTTAAAACAGGTTTTAGAGTCTATTTTTACTAAAGCTAAAGTAATTGTTTCAGAAGATATGTTAGCAGCAGTTTATGCGGCTTCAGGAAAATCTCCAGCCATGGTTTGTATCTTAGGTACAGGTTCTAATAGCTGTTATTTTGATGGTAATACAATGCAAATGTTAGTGCCATCTTTAGGGTATATTTTAATGGATGAAGCTAGTGGTAATTATTTTGGAAAGCAATTAATTATTGATTATTACTACAAAACAATGCCACAAAACATTGCTTTAAAATTCGAAGAGGAATTTAATCTAGATGCAGATTATTTAAAGAAAAATATATATAAAGAGCCAAACCCAAATATGTTTTTAGCTTCTTTTGCAAAATTTATGTTTGATTTTAAGAATGATACTTACATCAGAAACCTTATTGAAGGAGGGTTTCAGGTATTTTTTAAATATAGAATATTACCATACAATAAAACAGCAGAAACACCAATTTACTTTATTGGTTCTATAGCTCACTATTTTAGAGATATTTTAGAAAAAGTAGCTAATAATAATAATTTAAAAATAACAGATGTAATACAGAGGCCAATAGACAACTTATTGGCTTATCACAGAGAGAATATAAATTAATTAATTAGTTGTATGCATCTTTCTAATTGCATTCCTCTAGAGCCTTTAATTAAAATATATTGGTTTTCTAGAGGATTTTTTTTTAGGTGTTTTTCTAAATCTCCAAAATTTTTAAATTTATGTTTATTTGTATGTACATCATTAAATAAATTACCAACAAAAATGATAGTATCAAATTGTAAGGAAGCAGTTAAATCTGCAATTTTTTGATGTTCTCTTTGACTTTCTTCACCCAATTCAAACATATCTCCTAAAATTACAGTTTTAGAAGTTGAGTTAATTTTACTGAAATTTTTCAAAGCAACTTCCATACTAGAAGGATTTGCGTTATAAGCATCTAAAATAATTTCATTATATTTTGTTTTAATAATTTGTGAACGGTTATTATTTGGAATGTAATGCTCTATAGCTTCTTTTATATCGGTATTTTTAATTTTAAAATAATTACCAATAGTAATTGCCACAGCAATATTTGTATAATTGTAATCTCCAATTAAATTACTAGAAATAATAGTATCTTTAATAGAAATTTTCACAAAAGGATTTGCTTCAAAGAATTTTATATTGTCGGAAAAAGAAACTGTTTTTATACCTTTTGATTTTTCAATTTGAATAGTATCGTTAGGGTTTACAAAAACAGTTTTATTATTTATTCTTAAATAATCGTACAATTCACTTTTACCTTTAATTACCCCTTTTATACCTCCAAAACCCTCTAAATGAGCTTTTCCAAAGTTAGTTATATATCCAAAATCGGGTTCTGCAATAGCAGATAAAAAAGCAATCTCTTTTTGATGATTTGCGCCCATTTCTATAACTGCAATTTCAGTTTCTCTAGTAATGGAAAGTAAAGTTAAAGGAACTCCAATATGGTTATTAAAATTACCTTTAGTAGCTGCTACATTATATTTTTTTTGAAGCACACAAGCAATTAACTCTTTTGTAGTCGTCTTACCATTACTTCCAGTAAGCGCAATAAATGGTATTTCTAATTGGTTTCTATGGTAGTTTGCTAATTCTTGAAGAGTTTGTAAAGTGTTTTTAACAAGTATAATATTTTCTGATGTCGCAAATTCAACCTCATCTACAACAGCATAAATAGCACCTTTCTTTAAGGCATTTTCAGCAAAAGTATTGCCATTAAAATTTTCACCTTTTAAAGCAAAAAAAATAGTGTTTTTTCTAATTTTTCGAGTGTCTGTATCAACCAAAAAAAATTGAGAATACAATTGATAAAGCTGTTCTATTTTCATCTCATTAATATAAAAAACCTCATTGAAAACTTCAATGAGGTTGTAAATTAAATAATTAAAAGATATTTATTTATTTGTTGAAGTCCTTTTTTTATAAGTCATTGGACCTACCTTATCGCTAACACATCTAAAGCCTATATAGTTAGTGGCCATGTATTCTGGTAAATACCTTCTTTGAGCAGGATCTAACCAATATTCTCTATCAGACCAAGCTCCTCCTTTATAAACTCTACTTCTATTGCTAATTAAAGTAGTTCTTTTTTTAGCGTCATTTACAATGATTTCTTCACCGGTTTCAGGATCAATTTCTATTGTTGGTCTTTTTGGTGAATTGTACATGCTAGGTCTTGAAGAAAATTGTTCTTCATCATCTTCGAAAAAGCGTGAAGAATTTAAATCTCCGTCACTAATATCTGTATTATCAGCTACAGAAAAATTTCTCCTAGAAGCAACGTCTTTTTTGGTAATTGGAATGTATTTTATAGAACCAGGTAAATTTTTAGGAACAATCTTTCCTGTTGGTAAAGTATCATATTCTACCTGAGCCCCACCAGTTACATCAGCAATTACAACATTACCTTCTTCGTCAATCATTTTTTTAGTAAAAATATTACCTCTAAAATAGTTAAAATCGTTTGCTTCACTATCTATAATAGGTCTATAAACATCAGAAACCCATTCTGCAACGTTACCAGACATGTCATATAAACCAAATGCGTTTGGTGGATAAGATTTTACACGAATAGGAATATCAGAACCATCTGTACTCCAACCAGAAATACCACTATAATTACCTTTACCTTGCTTAAAGTTTGCTAGTTGATCTCCTCTAAAACGACCATTTTTCTCTCGGGTGTATTTACCATCCCAAGCGTATTTTTTTCTACCTCTAATATTATTATATTCTCTGTTTTCTCTATCTGCTTTTGCAGCAAATTCCCATTCTGCTTCAGTTGGTAATCTAAAAGGTAGGGTAAGAATACCATCTGCTTTAGTAATATGTCTTTCACCAGATCTAGTTCTTATTCCTCTTTGATAAATTGTAGTATCATTAGGAAAAAGAATATCAGGATTTTCTAAGAAAACTTCTGTATCAAAGTGATTTCTTATAGAATCATTTTCAAGAATATTCTTTAAATATCTTTGGTCTATTAATGTTTTTAGATTTACCGCATTGGTTCGCCATTTACAGTATTCATTTGCTTGTAACCAACTAACTCCAACAACAGGGTAATCTGCGTAAGCAGGGTGTCTTAAATAATTTTCAACTAAAATATCTGTATTTCCTAAACTTTTTCTCCAAACCAAAGTATCTGGTAATGTAGATTCATAAATGTATTTGTACTTTTCTTCACTAGGAGGAAAAACATCTTTCATAAATTGCACATACAAAAAATACTCTGCGTTAGTAATTTCTTTTTCATCCATAAAAAATGAACGAACATGTATTTTTTTTGGAGTAGTATTCCAATCGAACATTACGTCATCTTGAACCTGACCCATGGTAAAACTACCACCTTCAATTTCTACCATTCCTTCTGGTGGATCTTGTCCCTCAAAAGAACCTCCACCACCCATGTAGTTTCCAGAACGAGGATCGTTAAACGTAAGACCAGTTAATGACCTATTTGTACCACTTCTTTTACAGTTTACAAGTAAAATAGATACAATTAATACAAAACTTATTTTAAATATATTTTTCATTCTAAAACAGAAAATTATTCAAGGGTTTTTATAGCGATGCAATTTACGATAAATATGCATTAATTCCATATAAATACCAAATTTAACGAATCCTTATTGTAAATTTTATTCTTTAACGACACAGTAATTCATTTAGTATAATAAATATAAGACTAATTATAAAATATCTTATTTTTATTTGCGTTATTTGGTCACGAATATGAAAAAAATACTATTACTTACTATTTTATTTATTTCTCAAGCAAACTTTAGTCAAACAACAAGTTCTGTTTTAGCTAGTGGAGAATGGTTTAAATTTTCTGTAGATACTACAGGAGTTTTTAAAATTGATAGAAATTTATTAGAAAGAATAGGGGTTTCAGTACAAAATGTAAATCCTAAAAAAATTCATATTTATGGAAATGGAGGTAATTTATTACCTGAATTAAATAGCGATTTCAGATACGAAGATTTGCAGGAAAATGCTATTTTCATAAAAGGAGAAGAAGATGAGGTTTTTAATAATAACGATTATATTTTGTTTTATGCCAAAGGTCCTCATAGTTGGTCTGCAAATTCAGTAAATAGAACCGCTACTCATAATTTTAATATTTATTCTGATGAAGCTTATTATTTTATAACAATTAATGAAACCAATGGGAAACGCATACAAAGTGCAGCACCAATTACATCAAGTACCAACAACATAATTAATACGTTTGATGATTTTATTTTTTATGAGAAAGATGAGAGGAACATAATTGGAGCAGGAACACAATGGTTTTTTAATGAAGATTTAAATATAGAAAACACACAAAATTTTAAATTACTTTTTCCAAATGCAGTTGCTAACGAAAATATTAGAGTTACTACTAGAGCAGCTACAACATCTACTTCATCATCTACGTTGGCAGTTTCTGTAAATAATGAAGAATTATATACATTTGGTTTAGGTACAGCTGCTAGATTAAATTTAGCTTCAGCTAATTCAGCTTCAGGTACAATTAGTAATAGTGTTTCAGCAATAGATATATCTTTAACCTATAATAATAACGGAAACCCTGCTGCAAACACTTTTTTAGATTATATAGAAATTACTGGTAAAAAAAATCTAATTGCAGGTAATAAACAGTTTTCTTTCAGAAGTTTTGACCAAGCAAATACTACAGATTTTGTAAATTATCAAATACAAAATAGTAATTCAATTTTTCAAGTGTGGGATGTAACTAATTCTATTTCTCCAGAAAATATTGCTAATCAAAATAGTGATAACTCCTTTTCTTTTATTGCCGAAGGCGGAAGTTTAAAAGAGTACATTGTGTTGAACGAAGATGATTTTTTTAGACCAGATATTATAGAAAACTCAAAAGTTGAAAATCAAAATTTACACGGTTTACAAAATATAAATTACCTAGTAATAACAAATGAAGCACTAAGTACCCAAGCACAAAGATTAGCAGATTACCATTCAGAAAATTCTAATTTAGTTACAAGGGTCGTTAAATTAGATGAAATTTATAATGAATTTGCTTCGGGCTCTAAAGACATTACAGGAATTAGAGATTTTATTAAATATTTGTATGATAATTCATCTGATGATGGGCAATTACAATACGTTTGCTTTTTTGGTGATGCTTCTTATGATTATAAAGACAGAATTGCAGATAATAATAACATTGTACCTGTAAAATTATCAGAAAACAGTTTCAACTTAGCTACATCTTATGTAACAGATGATTATTATGTAATGTTAGACGATAATGAAGGCAACATGTCTATCAGTCATACGATTGATGTAGCTTCTAGTAGAATTCCTGTTTCTACAGAAAACCAAGCGAAAGAGGTTGTAGATAAAATTTTAAATTATTATTCACCATCAACTTTAGGAGATTGGAGAAATACAGTTACATTACTTGCTGATGATATTGATGATCCAGATTTTGATGATAGAATACAGGAAGGCGTAGAAATTATTGCAGATCAAATAAAAAATGCAAAGCCAATTTATAACGTAAATAAAATTTATGCAGATTCGTTTTTACAAGAAAATTCTGCTGGAGGAGAGCGTTATCCAGAAGTAAATGAGGCTATTAATAATGCTATTGAAAAAGGTACTTTAGTGTTTGATTATTTTGGTCATGGAGGAGAAGATGGTTTTGCACAAGAACGTATTCTAGAAAGAGGACAAATACAGAGTTACAATAATTTTAATACGTTACCGCTACTAATTACAGTTACTTGCGATTTTTCTAGATTCGATAATCCCAATAGAACTACTGCAGGAGAACTTACTTTTTGGAATAAAAATGGTGGTGCTGCAAGTATGATTACTACTACGAGAGAAGTTTTTATAGGTACAGGACAAGCTTTTAATTCTGAACTAATAAGAGTTTTACTAGAATTCAATAATGAAGACTTAACTATAGCACAATCTTTAGCAGAGGTAAAAAATGGCTTCTCTAGCACACAAAAGTTTTTTATTTTCTGCTTTGGAGATCCAGCAATGGAACTGGCTATTCCAAAACCAAATATTGTTCTAACAAAAATAAACGAGAAACTAATAACAGAATCTTTAGACACATTAAAAGCACTTTCAAAGGTTACTTTAGAGGGTATTATTACTGATGAAGCTAATAATAAGTTAGATGATTTTAATGGAACATTATCTACCATTGTATTTGATAAAATAAGAGAAAATACAACTTTAGATAATGATGGTCATGGTGTTTTTTTAAATTTTGATACCCAAGAGAGTAAACTTTTTAGAGGAAAATCTACTGTAGAAAATGGAACTTTTAAATTCGATTTTATTGTTCCGAAAGACATTAGAGTTGCTTTTGGGCAATCTAAACTTAGCTTTTACGCACAAACAGAAGATAATACATTAGATAAAAATGGCTTCAACTTAGATGTTGTTGTTGGTGGTATTGATGAAAATGCACCAGATGACACTGTTGGCCCAGAGATTCAATTGTTTTTAAATGATGAATCTTTTATTGATGGAGGAAATACCAATACTTCTCCAAATCTAATTGTTAAGTTAGAAGATATGAGTGGTATCAATACTTCTATATCTTCTTTAGGGCACAACATAGTTGCTATTTTAGATGGAGATATTAACAACCAAATTATACTGAATGATTTTTATCAAACCGAAGAAAACGATTTTACTAGAGGTAAAGTAAATTTTACATTAAGTGATTTAGAAGTAGGTGAGCATACCTTACAATTAAAAGCTTGGGATACTTATAATAATTCATCAGAAGCTACGTTAACCTTTGTGGTTGTTAGTGATACACTTTTAAATTTAGAAAATGTATTAAATTATCCAAATCCGTTTGTTAATTATACAGAGTTTTGGTTTAACCATAATAAACCAAACGAAAATTTAGATGTACAAATTCAAATATTTACGGTTTCTGGTAAATTGGTTAAGTCTATACACCAGAGTGTTTTAACTACTGGAAATCTATCAAGAAGTATTTCTTGGAATGGTTTAGACGATTTTGGTAAAAAAATAGGTAAAGGTGTTTATGTATATAAACTAAAAGTAACTGCAACAGAAAGTAATTTAGTATCTGAGAAGTACGAAAAATTAGTGATACTACAATAAAAGTGTGATATTTGCACGAGAATTAAAATTTTATAATGAAGAAATTAGGACTATGTATAGTATGTAGTGTTTTATTTTTAGTAAATAAAAGTAATGCACAAAGTAGAGGGGGAATAACTACAGCAGCTCCATTTTTATTAATTGCGCCAGACGCACGTTCTGGAGGAATGGGAGATATTGGTGTTGCAACAAGTGCAGATGGTTTTTCTCTATTTCATAACCCTTCTAAAATGGCGTTTAGTGATAGACAGGTAAAAGCAGGAGTTACGTATTCACCTTGGTTAAGAAATTTAACTGACGATATTTTTATAGGAAGTGCTTCTTACATGAATCGATTTAATGAAAATTCAGCTTGGGGTGCAGAGTTTCGTTATTTTTCTTTAGGTCAGATAGATTTAACAACTAATAATGGAGACCCAAATGGTTCCGTAAATCCAAATGAATTTGTTTTTACAGGATCTTATGCACTAAAGTTAAGCGAAACGTTTTCTTTAGGTGTAGGTTTAAAATATTTACGATCTAACTTAACATTTAATAGTGTTGAAGGAAATGCAATACAACCTATCAATTCTTTTGGGGTTGATATTTCTGGGTATTACCAATCTTTTGAGGAATTTTATGGCTCTTTTAGTGGTCGTTACCGTTTTGGATTTAACATAACAAACTTAGGTCCTAAAGTTAATTATACAACCGATCCAGATAATGAAAGTTTTATACCAACAAACTTAAAGTTGGGTGGTGGTTTTGAGTTTATTTTAGATGATTATAACTCAATAAATACAACACTAGAATTTACAAAACTATTAGTGCCAACTCCACCAATTAGAGACGTACAAGACGAAGATGGAGATGGAGATGAAGACGAAATTATAGCGGGACAAGATGATAACGTAGGTTGGATTTCTGGTATTTTTCAATCTTTTGGAGATGCTCCAGATGGATTTAGTGAAGAACTTTCAGAATTTACATACGCTTTAGGTGTAGAATATTTATACAACAATGCTTTTGCACTTAGAGGAGGATATTTTCACGAAAGTGAAGATAAAGGAAATAGACAATTTTTTACTTTAGGAGCTGGTTTTAAAACAAATGCTTTAAATGTAGATTTATCTTATCTAATCAATTCCTCAGATGTAAATAATCCTTTAGAAAACTCGTTACGTTTTTCTTTATCTTTTGATTTAGGTGAAATTTACGATAGTTTTTAGAGAATTTATTTTAAAAAATAATTGTGTAATCGTCATTTTGAACTTGTTTCAAAATGACGATTTTTATAATAAGCTATCCATAAATTTTAAAACCTCTTCTGCGTAGTTTCTTTAGCCTTTTGTATTTTTTTATAGAAACTGTAATTTTTGTAAATAAAACAAAAACACCACCTAAAATTGCACCTACAAAAAGTCCCATAGTTATTGGATCATAATCATGACCAGTAATTAAGTATTTTGTATAAAAAATAACTGCCCCAGCAATTATACAGGTAAAAAACGTATTTAATTTAGATTTTATAATTGATGCTAAAAAACCACATATAAAACCACTTATTATAGAAGTAGCTGTTATTTTAGTAAGAAAAAGATTAATTAAGGTTTTCGGTTCGTCTAAGAACATTGTAGTTATTACCATTCCAATAATGGTACCCGAAACAATTCCTATAAAAAATTTTTGTAGCATATGGCTAATATAAATACAGCTTAAATGTACAAATTAATTTCCTGATTTATATTAAATTACGTTTTTGGGCTTTTAAAACAGCTTCCATTTTACTATGAACTTGTAGTTTTTTATAAATATTTTCAATATGTTTTCTAACCGTAGAAGGAGAAATAGTAAGGTTGTCTGCAATAGTTGTATAGTTTAACCCTTTACTTAAGTGAAGTAGAATTTCTTTTTCTCTTTTAGATAATTTTATTTCTTCTGTATTTTTATTGTTTTTTACAGTTAATGGATTTCTAAGTAAATTTAATGTCTTTAACGCAATACTTGGCGTCATAGCTGCTCCACCATCTATAACTTCTATAATACTTTTGTATAAATTTTCGGCATCTATTTCTTTTAATAAATAACCATTTGCACCAGCCTGTATTGCTTTAAAAATATAGTCATCATCATCTAAAACAGTTAACATAATTATTTTTATGTGAGGATACCTGTTTTTTATCAATTCAGTAGCTTTAATACCATCCATCTGTGGCATCTGAATATCCATTAAAATAATGTCTATATTATGATTTTCTTCAAGTTTTCCAATAAGTTCTGCACCATTATTTGCAAAGAATTTTACAGTAATGTCATTAAAAAAAGACAACTTTTCCTTTATAGCTTTTACTAAAAAATAGTTGTCTTCTGCAATACAAACTTTTAATTTCATGAATTTAATTTTTAGTAAAGAAAGCCATTAATTATAGTTTAAACTATACGTCAAATGCCGTATTTCTTTTTATTACAATTGTGGTTCCAACTCCTTTTTTTGACTCGATGAGTATTTTACCATTAATTTCACTCATCCTTTTTTCCATATTAGATAAGCCGTTTCCTAAGGTAACTTCTGTAATTGAAAAGCCAATTCCATCATCTTTTACAGATATGATAATGTCATTTTGGTTATTTTCTATTTTAATAGAAATTGTTTTGGCTTCGGCATATTTTATGGCATTATTTATTGCTTCTTGTATTACCCTAAAAATATTCATTCCTACTAAAGAAGAAAATGAAATAGTAGTGTCAATAGTATAATTAACTTCAAAATTGGTTTTGTTTACAGCATTTTTTGCTTTTTCTACAAAAGATAAAATTCGAGTATGTAAATCTTCAATAGAAATTTCGTTTTTGTTCATTGCCCAAATAGTGTCTCTTAGCTGGTAAATTGTTTCTGAAGTAAAAGAACTAATACGGGTTAATTTATCTTTCAATTTATCGTTTAAATCTTTAGAAATGAATTTTAGATTATCTAAAGAGGAAATAATAAAAGTTAATTGAGAACCAATATTGTCATGCAAATCACGTGAAATCCGTAAACGTTGCTCTTGCAATCTATTTTGAGTTTTAATAGTTGCCAAAGCATCTTTAAATTCAATTTCTTTTTGTAATTGAGTTCTTTTTAATTGGTTTTGTTTGTAAACAGCAATAAAAATTATTGATATAAGTAAAAGACTACCTGTTAAAAGTGATGTATAAAAGGTTTTATTTTTAATTTCTAATTCTTTTTCTAAAAGTACTTCTCTTTGTTGTGCATTTTCTTTTTCTATTTTGGCAGTTTTGTATTCAACTTCTAATTTCGAAAATTCTGCAACCCTATTAGTTTTATAAACGGAATCTTTTAAAGCAAAAAAAGCTTCTTTTTTTGCTAAAGCTAGTTTATAATTTTTATTTTTTTTGTAAAAGTGGTACTCTTGTTCTAAAAGGTCTCTAATTTTTTCTATACTGTTACTTTTTTTAGCATAAAAAGAGGCTTCTTTAAAATACTGTTTTGCTAGTATATTATTGTTTTCTTTGTATGCAATTGTGGCAAGATTAGTGTAATTGCTAGCTAAATTATAAGATCTATTTCTAATTTTATTTATTGCTAAAGAACGTTTTAAATAGCGCTTAGCGATGGTAAAATTTTCTATTTTTAAATTAGTATTGGCAATATTGTTATAAATAAATGCAAATTGCAGAGAATCTTCTACTTTTTTTAATAACTCTACATTTTTATAATGGTAAAATAGAGCACTATCAGGTTTGTTCCAGTCATCAAAATTTATGGCTATAGCGTTATTTGTAAAAATTAGATGTTTGTAGTCTTTGTTCTTTGCACTGTTCATAATAGCCACTCCTTTTTTTCCGTATTCAATTCCTTTTTCAAACTGATCAAAATCGTGGTGTAGTATAGAAATATCTGAATAATGCAATGTTATTAAAGAAGTGTCTTTAAGTTTTTCTGCAAGAGCTAACGTTTTTAAAATTTCTTTTAACGCTCCATTATATTTCCCTTTTTTTAAATGTGTTAAGTATAATGTTTCATGAACTTTTCTGAGTCTATTTATGGTATCTAGTTTTTCTAGAATAGGAATTAATTTTTTAGAAAAATAAAAAGCACTGTCAAATTCATCATTATTATATTTTCTAAAAAACTTAAAATATAGATAACTTGCAGTATCAGATTTTGTTTTTAATTTTTTCTGAAGTTTAAAAAAATAATAATTTGCAGAGTCTTTTTTAAGGTAAGCTTGTAAGGCTTCATCGTCTATATTAGTTTGTGAAAAACAAGAGTAAGAAAAGAGAAATAATATTAGTATTCTGTAAAACATAAGTTACAATTTACAAATAATTTTAATTTTTGTTATAATATCTATTCAAGAGTTAATG
>CAYPHE010000051.1:8642-12617 GCA_964410075.1 uncultured Polaribacter sp. | reverse complement strand
AAGAACGTATAAATAATGAAGCACGTACCGTTAAAACATTGTTTTTGCATGAGGAAGCGCAACAAGCCATTCAAAATTTTATAAAAAAATCAGAGAAATAATTATGGAGCATAACGGACCATTAAAAGGATTAATTGTTGCTGATTTTTCGCAATTAGCACAAGGCCCTTGGGCAACCCAAATGTTGGGAGATATGGGGGCAGAAATTATAAAAATAGAGCCACCCAAAGGAGATTGGATGCGTAATTACGCATATGACAATATGTATCCAGGAGGAGAAAGTATTTCTTTTGTATGTCTTAATAGGAATAAAAGAAGTATTGCTCTTGATTTGAAAACAGATGAGGGTAAACAAATAGCAAAAGATATTATTGCCAAAGCTGATATCCTTTTAGAAAATTTTCGTCCTGGAGTTATGGAGCGTTTAGGGTTAGGGTATAAAGTTATGAAAGTTTTAAACCCTAAATTGGTCTATTGTTCTAGTTCAGGTTATGGTGCTTCTGGACCTTATTTAAAAAGGCCTGGACAAGATTTATTGGCACAATCTATTAGTGGAGGCCCTTATTTAAATGGAAAAAAAGGAGATTTACCCGTAGTTACAGCTGTTGGACAAGCAGATTTATTAACGAGTTTATTTATTGTACAATCTGTTTTAGCTGCTATTTATTCACGAAGTATCACAGGAAAAGGACAGAAAATAGAAGCTAATTTATTGAATTCGGTAGTTGGCTTTCATATACAAGAAGTAACTGCTTTTTTACACCGAGGAAATAATCCAGAAAGAAGCGAAAGCGGTATTCCAAACCCTTGGATTGGTGCACCTTATGGTTTATATGATACAAGTAATGGCTATATTGCTATTGGTATGAACTCTGTTCAAAAACTCGCACAGATTATTGGTTTAGATCAATACGATACTGAAGCATTCAATTCAAATAATATTATAGAAGGAAGAGATGAGATTCGTAATGATTTCAATAAAGTGTTTAAATCAAGAAGAACAGAGGAGTGGTTGGATATATTGTTAGCTGAAGATATTTGGTGTTCACAAGTAAACAGCTTTAAAGAAATGGTTGAAGATCCTCAAATTAAACATAATAATATGATTTTGGAGTATGATCATCCTTTAATAGGAAAAATAAAAACAACAGGTTTTCCAGTAAAATTTAGTGAAACTCCACAAAAAATAGAGAAACCGGCCCCATTATTAAATCAACATGCAGAAGAGATACTAAAAGACTTTTGTGGTTATTCAGATAAAGAGATTAAAGCATTTTTAAAATAAAACGTAACGTTGTAAAAAATAATATATTATGAAATTAGGATTTGGATTATACCGTCACATGCTTAATGAGCAGCACTACAAATTTGCAGAACAATGTGGCGCTACACATTTAGTTGTGCACATGGTAGATTATTTTGGCAATGCAGATAACAGTAAATCTAATGCTAATCAACCAATTGGTGGCGATAGAGGCTGGGGTAGTGCAGGTAATGGAGAATTATGGACTTTAGAAGAACTTCTAAAAATTAAAAAAGAGATAAATAGTCACGGTTTAGAATGGTATGCCATTGAAAATTTCGACCCTTCTATTTGGCATGATATTCTTTTGGATGGCCCAAAAAAAGAAGCACAAATAGAATTGGTTAAAGAGCAGATTCGTATTGTTGGAAAAGCAGGAATACCTGTTTTTGGATACAATTTTTCTTTAGCAGGCGTATCTAGTAGAGTTGAAAAACCATTTGCTAGAGGAGGCGCTGTTTCTGTAGGGATGGAAGGTTCAGTGGATGAAACCCCTATTCCTAATGGCATGGTTTGGAACATGGTCTATGATGAAAATGCTCCGGAAGGAACCGTGGAACGCGTATCTCATGATACACTATGGGAAAGGTTGCAGTATTTTCTAGATGAAATTATTCCTGTTGCAGAAGAAGCGGGTGTGAAAATGGCGGCTCACCCAGACGACCCACCAATGCCCTATGTTAGAAACACACCGAGATTGGTCTATCAACCAGATATGTATCAGCGTCTTATAGACATGCAACCCAGTGAAAGTAATAATCTTGAATTTTGCTTAGGCACCATTGCAGAAATGACAGATGGTGATGTGTATAATGCAACAGATATGTACAGCAAACAAAATAAAATAGCCTACGTACATTTTAGAAATGTAGTAGGAAAAGTACCCAATTATAAAGAAGTATTTGTTGATGAAGGAGATATTGATATGTTTAAAGTTTTAGAAATTTTAAAAAATAATAATTTTGAAGGCATTTTAATTCCAGACCATACACCACAAATGAGTTGTGATGGTTCTTGGTATGCTGGTATGGCTTACGCGATGGGATTTATGAAAGCGGCTTTAAGAGCTGTAAATAACTGATAAAAAAGTGTTTAGTTTACAACTAAAAAAACATTTTTATGTGATAGACCAAATAAATGATTATTAAAAACTAAAAAAACCTTATTAACTTCTAAGTTAATAAGGTTTTAGTTTTGGAAAAATTCCTATTGTGACCGGGCTGGGGCTCGAACCCAGGACCCTCTCCTTAAAAGGGAGATGCTCTACCAACTGAGCTACCAGGTCTTAATTTTGGTTTGCAAATATACGATCAAACATTTGATTTATTAATATTTTTTAGAAGATTTTTTTTAGATATTTGCTACTAAATTTTATAAAGAATGAAAATTGTATTGTTAGGTTACATGGCTTCTGGAAAATCAAGTATTGGAAGACGTTTATCAGATAAAATAAATATGCCTCTAATAGACTTAGATGATTATATTTCTGATAAGGAAAACCTGTCTATTCCTGAAATATTTAAGCAAAAAGGAGAAATATATTTTAGAAATATAGAACACAAATATGTAAAAGAAGTCCTTTTAGAAAATGATAATTTTATTTTAGCCTTAGGAGGGGGAACACCATGTTATGCTAACAATATGCAATTTATAAATAGTACAGATGCAACATCTATTTATTTGCAAGGTTCTACCAAAACAATGATTGATCGTTTGATAAGAAAAAAAGCAAAACGTCCTTTGGTAGCTTTTCTATCCGATGAACAAATTCCAGAGTTTGTAGCAAAACATATTTTTGAAAGAAGACCTTTTTATGAACAAGCAAAAGTTACCGTAAAAATAGATGACAAAAAGAAGAAAGAGGTTGCAGAAGAAATCTACAAAATGCTAACATCAAATTAAATAAGCAACAGCTTTATTATCTTTAGAAAATTCAACTTGTACATGCTCTTTAATAGAGGTAGATAAAGACAATCCTTTAAAATCTGCTTTTACAGGGTACTTTTTATGATTTCTATTTACTAAAACGGCCGTTTTAAATCGTTTTAACGGAACTTCTAAAAAGTGTTTTATACCATAAATTAAGGTAGTTCCAGAACTTAAAACATCATCAACTAGAACTAGAGCTTTATTAGTATATTCTTCTTTAGATATGGAAGTTGTAATTACATTTAAAGGATTTTTTTTATCAATATTAACCTCACATAAGGTAACTTTTAAATCAGATATTTCTTTTAAAATAGTTGCAATTTGTTGTGTTACTAAATATCCATTACCAATAATACCTGCTAAAACAATTTCTTCTTCTTTACTATTTGCTTCATAAATTTGATAAGCAATTCGTTTTATTTTCTGTTGCGTTTGCTTTTCGTTTAATATAATATTGTTTGTAGTTTGCATTTTTTTAGTCTTTGGCTTTTAATCGTTAGTCAGTAGAATTTTAGTCTTGACTTTTTCTCTTGTTTTTAGTATCTAAATTTATTCTTCTTCAATATAATCATCAATATCTCTCCTGTCCTTTTTGGTAGGTCTTCCAGTTCCTTTTTTACGGTAATAATCCTTAGTATATTTTAATAGTTCTGTTTTTTCAAATTCCTCTTTGGGAGTAGTATCTTTCCTGTAAATATCTACTAATTTTGCACCAACTCTACTTTTTGGAATATCTAAAACTT
>CAYPHE010000051.1:0-8542 GCA_964410075.1 uncultured Polaribacter sp. | reverse complement strand
CTGTAAATATCTACTAATTTTGCACCAACTCTACTTTTTGGAATATCTAAAACTTCTATTTGGTAGTTTATTTGATTTTTTCGAATGAATATTTTTTCACCTCCAAATACTTCTTTCGAAGGTTTTATGCTAGCCTCATCTATTTTAACTTGACCTTTTTTACAGGCTGTAGTTGCTAAACTTCTTGTTTTAAAAAAACGAATACACCATAAATATTTATCTACCCTCATTAAAAAGTTAAAAAGTTTGAATTGCTTTCTTACAAAGGTATAAAAATGGTAAATTGCGCCACGAAATTATTTATAATAAATGAAAAAAATAAAATATTCTTTTGTTCTTATACTTACATTACTTGTTTTAATATACTCTTGTGATGACCCAAACTTTGGAATTCCTAATCCTTTTGAAGGAACTGATTATGAAGTGTTAGCCACTGAAAATGAAGAAGACATTACTAAGTTTTTATCAACACATTATTATAATGAAGTTTTAGACTCTATTAAACCAATAGAAAATGGAGAAACATCACTACTTAATTCAGATAATTTGAAAATCCAACAAGTTAATGAGACTATAGATAATATAGACATAACTTTTAATTTGTATACTTATGTAATTGAAGAAGGAGATGGTAATGTTGAGCATAATGAAATAAATGGAGGAAAACCTACAAATATAGATTCTTTATTGGTTAATTATTCTGGAAGAGTTTTAATTCCAGAAGGTACTGTAGTAATAGATGGTGTTGAAACAGTTGTTGGAAATTCTTTAACTACTGGTAATTTTGACTCTGGATTAACAACATGGATATCTTCTGGTATCTTAGGGTGGAGTTATGGATTTACTAATTTTAAACCAGGTAATATTATTATAAATCAAGGAGAAAAAATAAATTTTAATGGAACAGGTAAAGGGTTTATTTTTATTCCTAGTGGTTTAGGATATCCATCTAATTTATTTGATCCAAGAATAAATAGGGCTACTGATTTTCCTTATGATCAAGTATTAGTTTTTAAAGTAGAGCTATTAGATTTTGTTCCAGATACAGATCATGATAACGATGGAGTCCCTTCTATTTTAGAAAGTCCAGATTGTGATAAAAATCCTAGAAATGACTCTAATGATAAGTTTTTTCCTGGGTTAGCTGATTACTTAAATCCAAACATTACAAAGTCTTTTGATTGTAATAGATAAAAAAATTATAAGCGTATAAAAAAAGCCTTCGAATTTCGAAGGCTTTTTTTATGTAATAATAGTTTCTGTTTTCTTAAAACTTATAAGATAAACCAACAATTATTTGGTTTACTCTAGTATCAAATTCTACCGATGTAGTTCCATCTAAAAAGTTAGATTCTACATCATTAAATCCTCTTTCCCAACGAACATCTATACCAATAGGACCAAATTCTACTCCAGCACCTAACTGTAAACCAACTGTAAAGTTTTCTACATCTTCTTGTTCTAAATCTTGAATGTCAAAATTAGAACCTAAAACATATTGAAAAGAAGGACCAGCAAAAATATTACCGAATTTAAAAATTTTCTTTCCTAATAAAACAGGTACATCAATCTTCTGAAAATTGTAATCAGATACTGTTGCTTGAGTTGAACCGATACTTGTATAAGCTATTTCATTACTTAAATTTGTATACACCAATTCAGGACGAATATATAAACCTATTACAGGAATTTTAGCTCTTACCCAAATACCTGCATGGTAACCCGTTTTGCTTTCTGCTCCAGAAATAACATCGTCTTTTACATTTTGAAAAGAATCTGAGTTGTAATTTACACCAGCTTTTATACCAAATGCTGCTTGTGCATTTGATAATTGACTAAAGCCTAAAGCTAACGCTATGATTAGGTATACTTTTTTCATAATGCTTATTTTAAAAATTATTTTCTTGAGATTACTGTTTTAACTGCATTTACAACAGATTCAGCATCTAAACCATACTTTTTCATCAATTGTGCAGGAGTACCAGATTCACCAAAAGTATCTTTAGTTCCTACAAATTCTTGTGGAGTAGGTGTGTTTAAAGACAAACATCTTGCAACACTTTCTCCTAAACCTCCAATAATATTATGTTCTTCTGCAGTAACAATACAACCAGTTTTTGCTACAGATTCTAAAATAATTTCTTCATCTAAAGGTTTTATAGTATGAATGTTAATTACTTCTGCAGTAATTCCTTCTTTTTCTAATTGTTCTGCAGCTTGTAAAGATTCCCAAACTAAATGACCAGTAGCTACAATAGTAACGTCTTTACCCTCTGTTAATTGTATTCCTTTTCCAACAATAAACTCTTGATCTTCTGGCATAAAAATTGGCACTTTTGGACGTCCAAAACGCAAATAAACAGGCCCTTCATAATCTGCAATAGCAATAGTTGCTGCTTTTGTTTGATTATAGTCACATGGGTTAATCACTGTCATACCCGGTAACATTTTCATCAATCCAATATCTTCTAAAATTTGGTGTGTTGCTCCATCTTCACCTAATGTTACACCAGCATGAGAAGCACAAATTTTTACGTTTTTATCTGAATAAGCAATTGATTGACGAATTTGGTCATAAACTCTACCTGTAGAAAAGTTTGCAAAAGTTCCTGTAAATGGAATTTTACCACCAATTGTTAATCCTGCAGCAATACCCATCATATTTGCTTCTGCAATACCTACCTGAAAAAATCTTTCTGGATTTTCTTCTATAAACTGATTCATTTTTAAAGAACCAATTAAATCAGCACATAAAGCTACTACATTAGGGTTTGTTCTTCCTAATTCGGTTAAACCATCTCCAAAACCAGAACGTGTATCACTAGTTTTTGTATACGTGTATTTTTTCATTATAAATATCTACTTGTAAAATTTTGCGTAAAAATAAACTTTTATTTTAATGTTTGGTGCTATAAATTCATCAATTCTTTATAGAGTTTTTCTGTAGGCAGACCAACTACGTTAAAATAACTTCCTTCTATATATTTTATACCAATTAAACCAATCCATTCTTGTATTCCGTAAGCACCAGCTTTATCAAAAGGTTTGTAGGTTGTAATGTAAAAGTCAATTTCTTTTTCGGTTAATTTTTTAAAATAAACTTTAGTGGTATCGCTAATAATACTTTGGCTATTATTCGTTTTAATGCTAATAGAAGTAATTACTTCATGAGAAGTGTCAGATAAATTTAAAAGCATTTCTTTAGCTTCTTCTGCATGTTTCGGTTTGCCCAACGCTTTATTTTTATGCCAAACAATAGTGTCAGAAGTAATTAAAACTTCATTTTCTTCTAGTTTTGTAAAAGCTTTCGATTTTAAATCGGCCAAATAATTGGTTATTTCAGCACCTTTTAAATGTTTTGGATATATTTCTTCAACTTCTTTTAGTTGAATTGTAAAATCAATATGTAAATCTTTAAAGAATTGTTGCCTTCTTGGAGAACCAGAAGCCAAAATAATAGTATGGTTCTTTAATTTTTCTTTTAGCATTATTTAAGAGATTAATAAGTTCCTCTAATATGATTGTGAATATTATTTTTATAAAAGTCTTTTAATTCATTCATTAATTCTAAAGGAAGAGAAGGTAAACTGCTGACTTGTGAATTTTGTACAATCTGATTTGCAGAGCTTGCTCCAGGTATTATTGTAGTAACTTCTTTATGATCTAAAATCCATCGTAAAGCAAATGTTACCATAGAAAATTCTTTAGGGCAAAAACCTTTTAGTTGGTTTGCCAACTCAACACCTTTTTCAAAAGGCAGTCCTGCAAATGTCTCTCCAACATTAAACGCCTCTCCGTTTTTATTAAAATTTCTATGGTCGCTTTCAGCAAAACTAGTTTTAGTAGTAAACTTACCTGTAAGTAATCCGCTAGCTAATGGTAAACGAACAATAATTCCAACTCCTTTTTTGTAAGCTTTAGGTAATAATTCTTTAGTTAATTTTTGTCTGAATATATTATAAATTACCTGTAAAGATTGGAGTTCTTCTTGCTCTATACATAATAAACCTTCTTCAATACTTTCTACACTAGCACCAAAATGCGCTATTTTACCTTCGTGTTTTAAAGCTCTTAACCAATCGAAAATATCTCCTTTTTTTAACTCTTCAGTAGGAATACAGTGCAATTGTAAAAGATCTAAAGTATCTTTATTCAGTCGTTTTCTAGAAGCGTCTACGGCTTCTCTTAGATTTTTTTCTGTGTAGTTATTAGGAAATACATTGGCACTTCTTCCAAATTTGGTAGCAACTTTTATGTTACTATTTGTTGTTTTAAGAAATTCCCCAATTAACGTTTCACTTCTCCCATTTCCGTATACGTCTGCTGTATCAAAAAAATCAATTCCGTTTGCAACAGCTTCACTAAGTATGTCTAGCGCTTTATTTTTATTAATTTCTTTTCCCCAATCTGCACCAATTTGCCAACAACCTAAACCTACTTCAGTAATATTAAAACCATTTCTTCCTAATTGTCTTTTATTCATTGCGTGTTTCATTTAAGCTTTAAATTAAAAAATATCATAGACAGTATCCCAAAAAAAAGAATTATTTTTAAAAGGTTACTTAACAAAGTAAAGTCTTTTTTGCTTTTTGCAAACCATAATTTATACATAAAATAGAATAAGGGCAGTAATAAAAATACAGTTGCATAACTAAAAAAAACAACATTGTTTTTCCCTGTTTTAATTATTGTAATTAGAAAAAAAATTAAAATAGCAGAAAAGAAAAAAGCGACCCTAGAAGCTCTTTTTCTGCCAATTACAATTGGTAATGTTTTGGCATTAAGTTTTAAATCGCCATCTACGTCTTCAATATCTTTTATAATTTCTCTTATTAAGGTTGCTAAAAAAGCAAAAAAAGAATAACTAACTACTATCCAAAAAGGTTTTGCAAGGTTTAGAGAATTTAAAAAGCTGTCTTTTAGATGTATAGTAGTACTATTTAATTCAAAAACAGGAATAATGAGTACAGACAAAGCTATTAATAAAGAAACTATAATATTACCAACAAAGAGAAGTCTTTTCATGTGTGTTGAATAAAAGAACAGTAATATTGGCGAAATGATAAAAATGCAAAAACCAAAAAGGTTATTAAATAGAAGTGATAGGTATCCTCCTAAAACCAACCCAATAAAATTGAATAAGTAATAACTAATCCATGCGGTTTTTTTTGAAATTAAAACACCTATAAAAACTTTATGTTGTTTGTTAATTTCATCAGCTTTAATATCATAAATATCATTTACAATATAACCTGCGGCTGTAATTAATATAATACTTAAAGCTAATAAAATAAAATTAAAGTCAGATAGGGAAGTAGCTTCTATTAAAGCGTCAATTAAAACATATTTGGTTAAAACCATTGTCAACAAAACCATTAAAAGGTTTTTGTATCGAATTAGTCTTAAAAAAGGCATTAGGCATTAAAACTTTTCTTGATTCTGGCTAAATCTCGTTTATTGTCTCTGTCTTTAATTACTTCTCTTTTATCGTGTGTTTTTTTACCTTTAGCCAAAGCAATTTCTAGTTTTGCAAAACCACGGTCATTAATAAAAAGCTTTAATGGGACAATAGTGTTTCCTTTAGCTTCTACATCTTTTTTTAAACTGCGTAACTCTCTTTTGTTTAGCAACAAACGACGTTCACTTTTTGGATTGTGATTAAAATGATGACCGTATAAATACTCTTCTATATACATATTAATAATAAACAACTCACCACGTTCATTAAACTCACAAAAGCTTTCTGTTATTCTGGCTTTACTTTGTCTTATCGATTTTATTTCGGTTCCCGTTAATTGAATACCAGCTACATATTTGTCTAAAATCTCAAACTCAAAGCGCGCTTTCTTATTTTGTATGTTTATCTTTTTTTGCAAAGTTTTTGTCTAAATTTCATTTAAATGTAATTCTTAAACTTATTTCAAGAGTTAAGAATATCAATCTATTTTTAGATAATTTTATGAGAAATTATTCTATAAAAATATCAATTATACAAAGATACAGATTTACTTTTGCTGTAAAATGATATTTTTAAAAATACCAACAATATAAAAAATGAAATACTTTTATATAATAGCACTAGTTTTTATGGTTGCATGTGCAAAAAAAGAATTTACGGCACAACAAATTGTAGACAAAAGTATTAAAAACGCTGGTTTAGATAAAGTTGCTAATGCTACAATTTCTTTTGATTTTAGAGACAAGCACTATGTAGCATCTAGAAAAAAAGGTGTTTATATATTAATTAGAACTAAAGATTCTGTAATAGACCTTTTAACCAACAAAGGTTTTATTAGAAAGATTCATAAAAAAACGATTCCATTAAAAGACTCAATAGCCAATATATACGCAAACTCCGTAAACTCAGTACACTATTTTTCTGTCTTACCTTTTGGTTTAAATGATAAAGCCGTTTATAAAACAAAATTACCAAATGTAACTATAAACGGAAAAACGTATTATAAAATTCAGGTTACATTTTCCGAAGAAAGCGGAGGAGAAGATTTTGAAGACGTTTTTATATATTGGTTTAATACAGAAACTTTTCTCTTAGAATTTATTGCCTATTCGTATAAAACTAACGGTGGAGGCATTCGTTTTAGAGATATAAAAAACCAAACGATAAAAGAGGGTATTCGCTTTGTAGATTTTTACAATTATAAACCAAAAAACGAATCAATTCAACTAGTAGATATAGATAAAGCTTTTGAAAAAAATCAATTAGAAAAGGTATCTGAAATTGTTTTAAAAAATATTAAAGTAAGATTGTTTTAGAAGCTATTTCCCGCTTTTCACTATATCTTTTTTTACCTTGTTTTCGATACATTCTTAGACAAGCCTGCATTTGTCTGCAGACAGGCTCAGAATACTCAAACTGACAGTAAAAAAGTATGCCGTTTCAATCGGGGCTAAACTTATTTATGTACTAAATTAAAAACGAATTACTAAATTGCCTTTCAATTTAAAATTACTATGCCTAAAAAACCATTAGTTTCAAAATCAATTATAGATTTTTACAACAAAGCTTCAGAAGAAACTCGATTAGAAAGTGGTATGGGTTTTTTTGAATTCGAACGTATTAAAAGTTTGATTGAAAGGCACATCTATAAAGAAAAAATCACCGTTTTAGATATTGGCGGCGGAACAGGAAAATATAGTGAATGGTTAGCTAAAAAAGGGCATGAAGTACATTTAGTAGAACCAGTAGAAAAACATATTACACTTGCTAAAAAACGAAGTAAAAACTTAAAAAATCCATTTTCTGTTGCTTTAGGAGAAAGTTGTCATTTGCCTTTTAAAAACGAAGTTGCAGACTTGGTTATTTTACACGGACCTCTATATCACTTACAAGAAAAGAAAGACCGTTTACAAACCATTTTAGAAGCAAAACGTGTATTAAAAAAAGGAGGAATTGTTTTAGGATTTGCAATAAATGCTGCAGCTTCTTCAGTTGCTGGTTTAATGCAAGGTTTAGTGCACAGTAAACCATTTTTAGACATGTGTTTAACAGAATTAAAAACAGGTGTTCATAATCCGCCAAAAGAATTTCCATGGTTGCTGGCAAACGGATATTATCATAAATCAGAAGAATTAAAAGTAGAATTTTCCTCGCAACACTTACAAGTTAAAAACCTTTTTGCCGTAGAAGGAATGATTTGGTTAGATAAAGAATATTTTGCGAATATGTTACATACTAAGAAAAAGAAAAATTTGTTGCAACTGTTGGCAGCAACAGAAACAGACGAATCTGTCTTAGCTTTCAGTCCACATATGATGATAGTAGGGGAGAAGTAGATTATCTTTTTAAAGAGTTTTCTAAATTTAATTAAGAACTTTATTGTTAACATTCTAAATCTATCTACAAAATAGAGATGTATGTTACAACTCAACACTTTTAACATCACTAAAAACCTTTTCACCATCAATTGTTACGATAAACAATTTAGAATTGTCATTTTCATCAATATTCGAATACTTCTTTTTGCCCAATATTTTATTGGTAAAAGCAGGAGTCGTATTGCTATGACCAACAATTAGAACTGTTTTTCCCTTTGTTTTTTGTTGAAATATAGAATCGTACAATTTACGTGGATTGTAGATGATAGTTGTTAAGTTTTTACTTTGTGCAGTCGGTTTTGCTGTTTGTAAAGTCCTATTGTAATTGGTAGAATACACAGCGTCTAAATCAATAGTACTGAAATAGTCTGCCCAATTCTCAGCTCTATTTAATCCCTTTTTATTTAAATTAGGATTTCTATTGGTTGTGTCTGTTTTGTCTTTTTCTGCATGACGGATCAAATAATAGGTAGTTTTAGGTTCGTTTTTTTGACAAGAATTAAAGACTGTAAAAGCAAATAATACTACAAAGAAAAATTTCTTCATTTTTCTTTTAAAAGTAGTCAATTTTTCTTCAATACAGCAACTCTGTTTTCAAAAGTGGTTGCTTCTATGGGAGTTAATGCTTCTTCAAATTGTTGCATTAAGTCAGCATCGTGCTTGTCTCTTCTTTTACGAACAAAATTAAAATAAACCAAACTCGCCC
>CAYPHE010000050.1:0-12748 GCA_964410075.1 uncultured Polaribacter sp. | reverse complement strand
TTGATTTACTAAAATCTACTGAAACAGGAATCGATTTTAATAATTCAATAAAAGAAACAAAATATTTTAATCACTATTTTTTTGGTCAGATTTATGTTGGAGCTGGAGTTGCCATTGGAGATTTAGATAATGATGGCTTACCAGAAATTTTCTTTGGAGGAAACCAAGTAGGAGATAGATTGTATCATAATAAAGGAAATTTTAAGTTTGAAGATATTTCAAGAACATCAAAAATTACTAGAAACCCTGGTTGGACTTGGGGAGTAACAATGGCAGATGTAAATGCAGACGGTTACCTAGATATTTATGTGAGTAGAAATGGTAATTCTATGGATATTAATAAAAGAAGAAATATGCTTTTTATTAATAACAAAGACTTAACGTTTACAGAATCGGCAATAAAATATGGGTTAGCAGATATTGGTTTTTCAACGCAAGCCGTATTTTTTGATATGGATAATGATGGAGATTTAGACATGTATCAAGTAAACCAATTGGCAGATAAAAAATTATTGCTATTAAATAAACCTACTGCAAAAGACTATGAAGCTTTTAGAGATAAAATGTATAGAAACGACAATGGTAAGTTTAAAGATGTTTCTAAAGAGGTTGGTATTTCTAGAAATGTAGCTTATGGTTTAAGTGTAAATGCTGCAGATTTTAATAATGATGGTTTTACAGACTTGTATATAGCGAATGACTATGCAGAACCAGATTTTATGTACTATAATAATGGAGATGGAACATTTACAAATGTAATTAATGAAAAACTAAAACACATTACAAATCTTAGTATGGGTTCTGATACTGGAGATATAAATAATGATGGTTATATCGATTTATTTACTACAGATATGACACCAGAAGATCACTATAGATCTAAAACCAATATGAGATCTATGAATACGGATTTGTTTAACAGAATGGTAAATGCTGGAGCTCATTATCAATACATGTCCAATACTTTGCAAATCAATACAGGTTTAGGAAACTTTTCAGATATAGCAACTATGGCTGGTGTAGCCTTTACAGATTGGAGTTGGTCTAGTCTTATTGTAGATTTAGATAATGATGGACTAAAAGATATTATGGTATCTAATGGAATAAAAAAAGATGTAGAAAATAGTGATTATCTAAATATTCTAAAAAATTTAGATGCAGATAACACAACTGCAGATGAGTTATTCGAACTGAGTAAAAACACACCATCACAACCGCTATCTAACTATGTTTTTAGAAATAAAGGGAATCTACAATTTGAAAAAGTTGCTAAAGATTGGGGATTTAACACACCAAGTTTTTCTAATGGTATGGCTTATGGAGATTTAGATAATGATGGAGATTTAGATGTGGTAACAAATAATATAGATGCTAAAGCTTTTGTATATAGAAATAAAGCTACCGGTAACTTTTTAAAAATAAAACTAAAAGGTTCAAAAAAGAATAAATTTGGTTTAGGTGCAAAAGCAATCATTTATTATGATGATAAAAAACAAGTATTAGAAAATAGAGTTACAAGAGGATACTTTTCCTCTGTAGAACCAAATTTGTTTTTTGGATTAGGTAAACATAAAAAAGTTGATAAAGTTGAAGTGATTTGGACAAATGGTAAATCTAATATTTATAAAGATATTGAAGCAAATAATACCATTATCGCAGATTACTCAAAATCTTCAAATAATAATTTTAGTAAAGAAACCGAATCAAAAACTTTCTTGAGCAAAATAGAATCTAGCAATATTGGACTAGATTTTAAACATAAAGAAAATGAGTTTGATGAGTTTAAAGAGCAGATTTTGTTGCCCCACAATTTGTCAAAAAATGGCCCTTTTATGGCAAAATCCGATGTGAATAATGATGGTTTAGAAGACGTTTTTATTGGTGGCGCAGCAAATCAATCTGGTGTTTTATATCTACAAAATCAATCTGGGAAATTTGATAAAGCCCCTTTTCAAATATGGGAGAAAGACAAAAAATCAGAAGATTTAGGAGCAGTATTTTTTGATATTGATAATGATGGAGATGAAGACTTATATATAGCAAGTGGAGGTAGCGAATTTAAAAAAGGTAACCCACTACTAAAAGATAGACTTTATATAAACAATGGAAATGGAGTTTTTACAAAAAAAGGAAATGGAGTACCTAATATTTACGAAAGTACCCAAACTGTAAAAGTTTCAGACATAGATAATGATGGAGATTTAGATCTTTTTGTTGGTGTTCGTTTAATTGAAGGAAAATATACATTTCCTGCATCTAGTTATTTACTAATTAATAATAATGGTGTACTAAGAAAAGCTAAAGATAATATAGCTAAAGATTTAGAGAATATAGGAATGGTAACCGATGCTGTTTTTAGTGATGTTGATAAAGATGGAGATGAAGATTTGTTGATTGTTGGAGAATGGATGACCATAAAAGTTCTACAAAATAATAAGGGAACATTTACAGATGTTTCTAAAGAACTTGGAATTGATAATGATAGCAGAGGTATTTGGTGGTCTATAACTGCTAACGATATTGATAATGACGGAGATGATGATTACATTATTGGTAATTTAGGAAGAAACAACAAATTTAAAGCATCAAAAGAGCATCCGTTTAAAGTATATGCTAACGATTTTGATAATAATGGAACAAATGATATTGTTTTAGCAAAATATTATAAAGATAGTTACGTGCCAGTTAGAGGTCGTGAGTGTACAAGTCAACAAATGCCTTACGTTGCAGAAAAATTTAAAGACTATCATAGTTTCGCATCTTCAAAACTAGTAGATATTTTACCAGAAGATAAAGTAAAAGATGCTGTTATTTATGAAATTACCAGTTTTGATAATATCGTATTGATAAACGAATCCGGAAAATTAGTTGCAAAGTCTTTACCTATACAAGCGCAAATAAGTCCTATAAAGTCTTCAATTGTAGATGATTTTAATAAAGATGGTTTTAAAGATATTTTAGTTGCAGGAAACCATTATGGTGTAGAAGTAGAAACCATTCGCTATGATGCTGGTTATGGAGCTTTATTATTAGGAGATGGTAAAAATAACTTTACATACATCAATCCAAATAAGAGTGGATTTTATAATCCTCACGATACGAGGTCTTTATTAAATATAAAAATAAAAGGAAATAAATCTTTATTGGTTTCAAATAATGATGATTTATTACAACTTTTTAAGTTTAATAACTAAACAAAAATTCTTAATAAGTAAATCACTAATATTATTACCACAACATCACCTATACAATATTAGTTTTATTCTAATTTACACGTTTTTTTCACAATTTAAGGATAAAGAAAAATAGCCTTTAAATTCAATGATAGTAAGGAATATTTAATTTAACGAGGTTTTTTTTATGAATGTATTATTTATGTTTGGGTTATTTTTTTGATTCTGCATTTTTTTCATGATAAATTGCTGTAGTAAATAATTAACTATTAATTAAAATCATTTTATTATGAAAAAAATTACATTTTTTGCCGTTCTTTTAATTACGGCTTTTGGTTTTTCGCAAACTGTTCTTGAGGACTTTGAAGGGACTCCTAATATTGTAGGATTTGAAGGTTTAGGCGAAGCTAGTGTAGTAGACAATCCGAGTGTTGATGCTATGAACGGATCTGCTAAGGTAGCAAAGCTTGTTGTTGTAACTGCAGGTAATCCTTGGCAAGGTGCAGATTTAATTTTTCAAGAAAATTATATAAATGTAGCAGATCCCGTAACGAATAAAGTTACCATGGATGTGTTTTCTAATCAGGCTTTTACGATGTATGCAGAAACGAACGGAGGTATAGATGGAGCTGTAAAAGCGTCTGCAGACGACACGCATAGTGGTAATGGTTGGGAAAAATTGGAGTTTATTTTTAATGAAAATTTAAACAATGTAAACGGAGCAGCTAACGGAGATTACGAAAAATTATCTTTTTTTCCAAACTGGAATGGATCAGGATGGAATGATCCAGAAGTTCCTAATACAGTTTACATAGATAATATTACAGGAACTCAAGGTAGTGCTATAGTTGTTGAACCTGTTGATGATATACCTTTATCTCCAGACCCAACTTCTGGAACAGGAAATGCAGATGCAGATGTATTAAGTATTTTTTCTGATGATGGACAATTTAGTAACAACTATGGTACTGATTTTGCTTTTGGAGAAGAATTTAGAACTATTGTTGATTTAGATACTGGAGATGGAGTGAATAATGTTGTAAAACTTGAATTAGATAGAGGTGGCTGGGGAGCTGGAAACAATGCAGAAGTAGAGTTAATAGCTGCTGGTTTCACTCATTTTAATTTTAGTTATTACATGCCAACATCTACAGCTGGTACAGAAGGGCATTTATTACAAGCAACTTTAGTTTCTAGAACACCAGGGCAAGCACAAGCACCAGATGCAGTTGTAAATATTACAGGAACACCAGATGCACCTAATAGTTATGCAGCTTTAGAATTTGACAAATGGGTAAACCTAAGTATTCCTCTTAGTGCTTTTACTAATTTTCAAACTCACTTATTATTATTTAAGTTCGGTACACCTTCTACGGCTTTTAGTCCTTTAGTTTATATAGATAATGTATTCTTTTCTAAATCTGCAGTAACATTATCTACAAAAAATAATAATATATCAGGTTTTAGAATGTTTCCAAATCCTGCTGAAAATCAGTTAAATATATCTGCGAAAGAATTAATTTCAAATGTAGAGTTGTTTAATGTGTTGGGAAAAAGAGTAAAATCTTTCTCATTAAACGCTACTAAAGAATCTTTAGATATTTCAGATTTAAGTTCAGGTATTTATTTAGTTAAGTTTGTGTCTGGAGGAAAACTAGGTACAGCTAAATTTATTAAACAGTAGTTTTTTAAATTTTAATTTTGAAAACGCTCAAATAAAGTTTGGGCGTTTTTTACATTAAATAAATATATCTTTAGCATTTATAAATTAGCTACTTGTGAATTTTTCAATAAAATACATTTCTCTTTTTATAATTTCCATTTGTTTAACGTCTTGTTTAAATACAAGTAAAAGCAAAGAAAAGTCAAATGATTTAGTTAATGAAACAAGTCCTTATTTACTTCAGCATGCCTACAATCCTGTAAATTGGAAAGCATGGAATAAAAAGACACTAGACCTTGCTAAAAAAGAGAATAAACTTATTATAGTTTCAATAGGTTATTCTGCATGTCATTGGTGTCATGTTATGGAAGAAGAAAGTTTTGAAAACGATTCTATAGCTAAAATTATGAATGAAAATTTCATCAATATAAAGGTTGATAGAGAAGAAAGACCAGATGTAGATAAAGTGTATATGGATGCAGTTCAGTTAATGACGGGTAGTGGAGGTTGGCCTTTAAACTGTATTACTTTACCTGATGGAAGACCTATTTTTGGAGGAACCTATTTTACAAAAGCACAATGGACAAAAGTACTTATAGATCTATCTAAACTTTACAAAGAGGAGCCTCAAAAAGCCTTAGATTTTGCAGAAAAACTTACAAAAGGAATCAAAGAAACACAATTAATTACTTTAAATGAAGATAAACCGAACTTTACCAATTTAAAAATTAAAACATCTGTAGATTTATTAAAACAACAACTAGATACAGTTTATGGAGGCTTTCAAGGAGCACCAAAATTTCCTATGCCAAGTTCTCTAGATTTTTTGTTAAGATATCAATATCAATTCAACGATTTATCTATCAAAAAGTATGTAAACAATACCCTAACAAAAATAGCTTACGGAGGAATTTACGATCCTGTTTCGGGAGGTTTTTCCAGATATTCAATAGATGGTAAGTGGCATATTCCTCATTTTGAGAAGATGTTGTACGATAATGCGCAACTGGTAAGCATATATTCTAAAGCTTATCTAACCACTAAAAACGAGTTGTATAAAAATACAGTTAAAGAAACTTTAAGTTTTGTAAAAGAAGAATTAACAGCTAAGAATGGTGCTTTTTACTCATCTTTAGACGCAGATAGTAAAAACAATAATGGAGAGAAAGAAGAAGGAGCATACTATGTTTGGACAAAACAACAATTAAAAGAATTAATTAAAGACGATTATAAATTGTTTAAAGACTTTTATAATGTAAATAATTATGGTTTATGGGAAAAAGATAATTATGTTTTAATTAGAAATACATCAATAGAAGAATTTTCTAAAGAATATAATATATCTGCAGAAGTATTAAAAAATAAAATAGCCATTTGGAAAAGAATTTTAAAAGAAGAGAGAAAAAAAAGAAAGAAACCAAATTTAGATGATAAAGTGCTTACCTCTTGGAACGCTTTGATGATTCAGGGTTATATTGACGCATATAAATCTTTTGGTAATAAAGATTATCTAGATTCTGCAATACAAAATGCGAACTTCTTAGTAAATAATCAAATTACAAATAATGGAAGTTTGTATAGGAATTACAAAGAAGGTAAAAGTACAATAAATGCTTATTTAGAAGATTATGCATTGGTAATTCAATCTTTTACATCTTTATATGAAGTTACTTTTAATGAAAAGTGGTTACAAATATCAAAACAATTAGCAGAATATTTGTACGTAAATTTTTTAGATGAAAGTACTCAAATGTTTTATTTCACTTCAAAAAAAGATGATAATCTAATCGTAAAAAAACACGAAATCGTAGATGGAGTAATTCCTTCATCTAATTCTATTTTAGCCAACTCGCTTTTTAAGTTAGGACATTATTTTTCAGAAGCTAAATATGTAAAAACTTCTGAACAAATGTTAAATAATTTAAAAGAAGATATAGAAAAATATCCTGCAAATTATAGCAATTGGCTAAATGTAATGATAAATTATACCAGACCTTTTTATGAAGTTGTAATAGCAGGTAAAAACGCAGTAAAAATTAATAAAAAATTAGTTCATTCGTATTTGCCTAATATAATAATAGCAGGTACAACAAAAGAAAACAATTCGCTTCCGCTTTTATCCTATAAATATAATGAAGATGAAACTTTAGTTTATGTTTGTGTAAATGGGACATGTAAATTGCCTCAAACAGAAATAAATAAAGCAATTCAAACGATAAATAAATAACCTTAAAATTTAAAAAAAGAAATTGCAAATGTTTTAAAAAGAAAACTAATTAATTCAAATGTAGAAAGTGTCTAATGTTAAATCATTAGGCACTTTTTTATTTAAACAATTCATCTAGAGTTAATACGTCTAAAAAGCCATCAGCAAAAAGATTATTTTTTTCTTCAAAGTTTTTAATAGCATTTTTTGTTTCTCTTTTGTAAATGCCATCAATTTGTATTGAGTCACCTAAATGAACTAATTTTTTTTGGATTTCATAAATTAACGCACTTGTTTGTCCGTAAGAAAGTTTTTGTTTATCATCAAACATACTTTTAATTTTTAAAATTTCTTGTTGATGTTTGTATGTCTTTAGATCTGTGCCTGTTTCTTCTAAAAATTTAATTTCTTGGTTAGATAACCCCGTTTTTTTTAATGTAGCAGATTTTTCTAATTTAGCTTCATAATAACTAATTTCAGCTAATTTTTCTGAATATTTAGCAACAGCTAATTTTGTTTCCTCGTCATCTTCTTTTGGAGTTCTTACATCAATACTGTTAGCAGACCACTGAATCATTACATAGCTATTCAAGTTTTCAATAGCTTTATGATAGTTCATAACTAGTTCTTGATTATAATAATCTAAATCTAGTGTTTTATCTGTTTTATAGTCTACCTCAGGAGAATTGTATCTCTTATACTGTTGGTATTTTCCAAAACCTATAAAAAAAGCAATAACTAGTAATATTAAGATAATCAATTGTTTCATGATAAAGCGTAGTTTGTCTGATTTTACATCAAAAATAAGGAAAACTTTCTTAAAACCAATTGGATGGTAAGGTGCTTAATAAGTTTTATTATCTTAGTGTCTAAATAAAAATTAACAAAAAAAGTGTAATGAAATAATATAAAAGTAACTGATTTTGAGTGAAATGAGTCTTGCTGGTAATAAAGTTGTACTTTTGTAAGTAAAATTAATCTATAAAAAGAATAAATATGTTTAGGGGGAGCATTATTCTAAAAAAGACGAAATACAAGTTATTGTTTTTAATACTATTTGTTTATTCAACAAATAGTTATACTCAATATTTACATAGTAGTTGCGATACAAATGCAGCTAGTTTTATTTGGAGTACAACACCATCTGGTAATAACGATTTTGATTGGCCAGATGGAGATTTAACAAGAACACTATCTAATGTAGATGGAAGTGGTGTAAATATAACGTATACTTTTTCTGGTGAAACAGGAGATCTTGCTCAATGGCCAGGAAGTACAACAACAACAGACTCTCCTGCTGTAAGTACAGATGCAGAAATTTCTGAAGTTCTACAATTCTATACAGATGGTTTTACTACGGGAACAGGAGTTACAATTACAATAAGTTTTAGTACTCCTATTTTTTCTGTGGGTTTTGATTTGTTTCATGTTAATGGAGCTGGGCCAAATGGAGATAGATATACAGTTACTGCTACAGATACTTTTAATAATACCATATTTCCAACTTTTACAAATGCAGTAAATCCTTCGTATACTTCAGATGATAGTACAGGTATTATAGATTCTAATAACGATTCTACTGCTGGAGATAATGATAACGTAGGAATTAATTTTTCTGATACAGATAAAATTTCATCTATAACTATAGTTTGGCAAGACTGTAATGCATGTACGTTAGGAGCTGTTCACGGTTCTGGAATAACTGGATTAACTTTTTGTGAGAATTTTGATGATATAGATGGGGATGGAGTTACAGATAATGTAGATATCGATAATGACAACGATGGAATTTTAGATGTTAATGAAGGAGCATGTCCTGGGGTTGCATTAACTACAAGTCCTGATAGAATTACTGCTGCAGATGGAGCAACTGGAACCCTTCAAAGCATAGATGTTTCATCTTTAGATTTAGAAATAGGAGATTTAGTTTCTGTAAGTAATGTAAGAGCAAGAGGAGATGTAGATGGAGGTGCAGCTGCTAATGAAACATTTAGTTTAAATTTTAATAGTGGAACAGTTGATAGTGGTTTATTTGTTAGAAGTGTTCAATGTAGTACAACGTTAGATGCTGTCTTTCCTTTTGTAGAAAGAAATTTAACAGTAATAGATATTGGTAGTGGTGTGCCTGGTATTACAATCCAAGCAACAACAGCTACAGGTGTAGGTAATTTTTGTAATGATGGAGGAGCTTATGCTTTAGAATACACTGTAGATTTAAACTGTGTAACATCTAGAGATACAGATCAAGATATGATTCCTGATTATCTAGATTTAGATTCAGATAATGACGGTATACCAGACAATATTGAAGCACAATCAACCAAAGGATATGTTGCTCCAACAGGGTTAGATTCAGATAAAGATGGCTTAGATAATGCTTATGATGATACCCCTACAGGAGGTACAACGGGTGTTGGTTCTAACGGAATTACTCCAAAAAATACAGACAATATAGATAATCCAGATTATACAGACTTAGACTCAGATAATGATGGTGCTTTTGATGTTGTTGAATCTGGGAGTGGTTTGGCAAATGATGGTAGTGGTAAGGTTACAGGTACTGTAGGTAGCAATGGTTTGGTAAACACATTAGATAATGGAGACGATTATACGGATGTAAATGGTTCTTTTGATGATTCTCAAGCAGATAATTTTACAGATTCTGATGGAGATATTAATACAGGAGGAGACGTAGATTATAGAGATGTGCCAGGAGTTGATACAGATAATGATGGTGTTATAGATGCAGATGATTTAGATGATGATAACGACGGAATTCTAGACACAGAAGAAGATAGTTGTATTTCATTTGCAACAGGTAATGGTTTAAATTTAGATTCTGCAGAATTTCAAAATATTTTATCTAATTTTCCGACACTAACAAGTTTTGAAGACTTTGAATCGTTTTCAAATGGTAATAATCCTAATTCTTTAGTTTACAGTGGTTTTTCATTGTCTACAAGCCCTACTAACTCTGTAATTTCAGGTTCTACTTACGGAACAAATCCTTTTTCTGGATCTAGACAAGTTAATTTTCCAATTAGCAACGGAGTAGATAATACAGTAGTAATAACTTTTAATAGTCCAGTTATAGGCTTTGGTTTAAAATTTGGAGACATACACGATGGAGCTACCCCTCAATCTACTTTTAGTATTAGTTTTGATGGAACAACAATCTGGAGTAGTAACGATCATTATACAGGAGGTACAGGATTAGCTACCAATGATATTGATGGAACAACACAAATAACGGTGGGTAATGGTATTTATAATCATTTCGGATACTTCAATCCTTCAGCGTCAATATCAGAAGTAACCATAACTTTAAGTGGACAAGGTACAGGTGATAATTTTGTTTTTGATGATATCGCATTTATTACTCAAGAATGTTTAAATACAGATACTGATGGAGATGGAATTCCTAATCGTTTAGATTTAGATTCAGATAATGATGGAATTCCTGATGTAATAGAATCTGATGGTATAGATGCAGATAAAGATGGTAAAGCAGATGGAGTTGTAGGTACTTCTAGCAATACCAATGGAGTACCAAGTTCTGCAGGTACAGGCAATACACCAATAACAACAGATGCAGATAGTTTACCCGATTATTTAGACATAGATGCAGATAATGACGGAATTCCAGATAATATAGAAGGACAAACAACCTCTGGTTATACTGCTCCAAGTGGAGTTGGTACAGGAATAACAGATGTCAATCAAAATGGAGTTGATGATAATTATGAAGTAGGAGGTAATATTGGTATAGATCCCACAAACACAGACAATATAGATAAACCAGATTATCAAGATACAAATTCAGATAATGATGCAACTGACGATGTAGATGAAAATGGAGATGGGGATACATTCTCTGCTACTGATTCAGATGGAGATGGGTTAGTTGATGTTTTTGATGATAATGACGATTCTGGTATTTCTGGCTCTACAGTAAATGATGGAGTTACGCCCACAACAACCATAACAAATACAACTGATATTATAAATGCTTTTGGAGATGCAGATGGAGATGCCTCAACAGGTGGAAATGTAGACTACAGAGATGTTCCTGGTTTAGATACAGATAATGATGGAATTGCAGATGTAGATGATTTGGACGATGATAATGATGGTATTTTAGATACGGCTGAAGGGTACACTCCAGAAAGTACTTCGTGTACAACAATTAACACGCCTGTAGCTGGAGTAGGTGGTAGCAGTGTGCAATCAGGACAAGCAGTAGCCCCATTCCCGGAAATTAATGATACTGTTGTGGCAGATAATGAAGGTTTAGCAATGAATAGAACAACTCATTATGCCGTAATTGACTTAGGTAGTGTAAGAGAATCATCGAGTACAGTACGTTTCGATTGGTGGCAAAATGGTTCTGCAAATGTCAATCAGCACACTATAACTCAAGTCGCAACAAGCACTACTAATACACCTGGTACAAATCCTTTAGTGATAAATTACCAAGGTTTAGGTACGAGAGGGTTTTTTATTTATACATTAAATGCATCTACTCAATATTTATTAGTAGATATGACAGTTAGAAATTCAAGTAGAATAGAAATAACAGAGGTTACAGTAGAGTCAAATTGTGTAACTACTCCTGAATCAACTACGGATTCTGATGGAGATGGTATACCAAACCATTTAGATTTAGATTCAGATAACGATGGTATTCCAGATGTAATCGAATCAGAAGGTACAGATGCAGATAGAGATGGGAAAGCAGATGGCCCAGTAGGTACTGGAATAACAACAAATGGTGTTCCAAGTTCTGCTGGCACAGGTAATACTCCAATAACAACAGATGCAGATAGTTTGCCAGATTACTTAGATATTGATGCTGATAACGACGGTATACCAGATAATGTTGAGGCTCAAACTACAAGCGGATATGTAGCTCCTAGTGGTGTAGCAACAGGTATTACAGATGCTAATAATAATGGGGTAGATGATAATTATGAGTCTGGAGCCATAATCGGATTAAATCCAGAAAATACAGATGGTACAGATAAGCCAGATTATATAGATACAGATACTGATAATGATGGTGTTTTAGACATCGCTGAAAATGGAAGTGGTGTTCCAGATGCTTTATCTGGTAACGATGCAGATGGAGATGGTTTAGATGATAATTTTGATGAAAATGATGATTCTGGAATTACAGGTTTTACGGTTAATGATAATCATAACCCTCCTGCACCAGCTAACCTAGGAGATTCAGATAATGATGCAAGTAGCCCTTTTGGAAATTTAGATTATAGAGATATTATTGGATCACAAGGAATACCTATGATTACACAAGTATATCAATTCGAAAATGAACGCTGGATTGAAATAACCAATGTAAGTACTACAAACTCTATAGACGGAAATCTGATAAAAATACAAGTTTATAAAAACAAAACAGGAGACCAAACTGGGGTAATTCCAGATGTAGCTTATACATTTCCTTCTTCTTTGGCTCCAGGAAATTCTATTCTGTTTAAGTATTCAGGAAACGTAATAACAAATTTAGATGCTGACGCTTCCATTATTGATAATGATCTATTAACAGATATTGAAGGAGGTAATGACATCATTACACTTTCATTAACCATATTCGGTTCATCTTGGGCAGATAGGTATGATATTGTAACGTCATTCCCTAACAAGACCTCATTTGTACGAATAGATGAGACATTAGTACCAAATGCT
>CAYPHE010000049.1:0-12806 GCA_964410075.1 uncultured Polaribacter sp. | reverse complement strand
AAAAGGAATTGCAAAAGAGAAAGCAAGAAAATGGTTGCATCCTAATTTAGCGTAAGTAGTTGTAATTTTACTTTGAAATAAAAAACACCTTCAATTTTAATATTGAAGGTGTTTTTTATGGAATTACAAATTGTTAATATTATTGAATAGCTCTTTTAAAAATATACCTAGTAATATAAATACCATTTTGGTCATCTTTTCCAGCATAACTTTCAACTCCACTATTTACAAATGAAAGCACCCAACCTTGAGTAGCCATTTCATTTATTTTAGAGTCTACCAGAGCATCGTTAGCAACAATATTTTGAAAACGGATGCCTGCAATATTAAAAAAGTTTAACAATTTTGTTTCTTCAAAATTCTTTACGCGTATTTTGCCTCTTTCCGATTTATTTCGATTGTTATTTTCTTCACTTCTAGTACTTGTATATTCTTTATAGTTTTTAGGTTCTTCATAAGATAACATTCTAGATCGTCCAATTCCACTAGGTACAATAGATTCTATAACAGTTATTGTTTTGTATTCAAATAATTGTGAATTATCATTCTGAACATCTTTATTAATAAAAGAAAATGCAATTAAAACACAGGCAGCAATTGAAAATAAGGTTAATTTTTTTTTCATGAGATTTATTTTTATGATTTAAAACAATATTAATCATTATAATAGCCAGTATCAAATTTTTTTAATATCAAAATTTAGTATCATCTTTGTAACAATGGAAGGAGTTGTTTATAAATCTACAGGAAGTTGGTATTGGGTAAAAACAAAGAATAATGTTTTACACAAATGTAAAATAAAAGGAAAGTTTAGAATAAAAGGTATTAAAAGCACAAACCCAGTTGCAGTAGGAGATAAAGTAGTAATAGAACTAGAAAAAAAGGGAGATGAAGAAATAGGTATTATAAAATCTATAAAAGAAAGAGAAAACTTTATAGTTAGAAAATCTGTAAATCTTTCTAAGCAAACTCATATTATAGCAGCAAATTTAGATGTTGTTTTCTTATTAATAACAATAAATAATCCACCAACATTTACAACTTTTATAGATCGTTTTTTGGTTTCTTCTAGAGCGTATAGAATTGATACTGTTTTGGTTTTTAATAAAATTGATGCTTACGAAATTGAAGAGCGAGCTGAAATTCTATATTTAAAAGATATTTATGAAGCCATTGGTTATACTTGTGTTGAAGTTTCTGCAACTCTAAATAAAAATATAGATATTATTAAAAATCTAATGCAAAACAAAACAGCTATGTTTGTTGGTCATTCAGGAGTTGGTAAAACCACTTTAGTAAATGCTATTGAACCATCTTTAGATTTAAAAACAAAGCAAATATCAGATCAACACAAACAGGGGCAACATACCACTACTTTTGCAGAAATGTTCGATTTGAGCTTTAATGCACAAATAATTGATACTCCAGGAATAAAAGGTTTTGGAGTTGTAGATATAGATAAATATGAGTTGGGTGATTATTTTCCAGAGTTTTTTAAACTAAAGGAACATTGTAAATTTAATGATTGTTTACATTTAAAAGAACCAAAATGTGCTGTTAAAGAAGCACTAGAAGATGAAGAAATTTCTTGGTCTCGTTACAAAAGTTATTTACAAATTTTAGAAGCAGAAGAAGAAACGGAACATTATAGAACTGATATTTGGGACGAAGAATAGTTTTATGAGAGTTGTATTGCAAAGAGTAACATCGGCAAGTGTAAAAATTGAAGACAAGTATGTTGCCAAAATAGATAAAGGGCTTTTAGTATTGTTAGGAATTGCTACCGATGATACACAAGAAGATATCAACTGGTTGGTGAAAAAAATTGTTAGCTTAAGAATTTTCAGCGATTCAAATCAAAAAATGAACTTCTCTGTTAATGATATTAATGGTGAAATTATAGTGGTAAGTCAATTTACACTATTCGCTTCAACAAAAAAAGGAAACAGACCCAGTTATACCAAATCTGCAAGACCAGAGATTGCTATTCCTTTGTATCATAATTTTATAGAAACACTTCAAAATAATTTTTCAAAAGAAATACAAACAGGAGAATTTGGAGCAGATATGAAAGTTAATTTAATTAATGACGGACCTGTTACAATAATTATAGATTCTAAAAATAGACTCTAATTTATATGTTAATATTCTCATAAACTAGCACATTTATTTTCCTTGGAAAATAAATGTGCTTATATTTGCCATGGAAAATAAAACTAATTAATTTAAAGTATTATGAAAAAACTAATATTGACTTTAGCAGTTGTAGCATCTGTGTTAACAGCTTGTAAAGGAGAAAAAAAGGAAAAAACAGAAGTTAAGGCTGCAAAAAAAGTAACCGTAGAGGTTTCAACTTCAAATGTAGATACTGAAGCTTCTGTACTAGACTGGAAAGGAACTAAGCCAACGGGAGCTCACAATGGTATTGTTCATTTTAAAAGTGGAGGAATAAAGCTAGAAGGAGATAAGTTAGTAGGTGGAGAATTTGTTATAGATATGTCTACAATTACTAATAAAGATATGGAGGGTTCTGAGGGAGCTGGTAAATTAGAAGGTCATTTAAAATCTCCAGATTTTTTCGATATTGAAACTTATCCTACATCAAAATTTGTAATTACTGAAGTAACTGAAGCAGATGGTAAATTAAATGTAACAGGTAATTTAACTATTAAAGATGTTACAAAAAGTATTACAATTCCAGCAACGTTAAATACAGAAGCAGGTGTAACTACTTTAAAAAGTGAAACTTTTAGTATAGATAGAGCAGATTTTAATGTAAAATATGGTTCTAAGAAATTCTTCGATAACCTTAAAGATAAATTTATTGATGACATTATGGAACTTTCTTTTGAAGTGAAAACGAAAGCATAAAGAAATACCATACATTTCAAAAAAAAATCTCAAAACTTGTGTTTTGAGATTTTTTTTTAGACTTTTATCATATTAATCAAATTGAAAATGAAAAAGTCTATCACATTTCTTGTAGTTATATTGTTTTCTTGCGCAATAAAATCTCAAGATATTAATTATTCGGCTCTACTTATTCCGCCAGAACTTAAAGAAAATGCAAAAGCTGTTATTAGAGACTGTTCTTTAGAAATAACTATAGAAGCTGTGGACAAAATGCTTGTTCATAAACGCAAAACAATTACAGTATTAAACAAAGATGGTAACGATGCTGTAGACTTATACCAGCATTACGACAACGATACAAAAATATCTAAACTATCAGCTATAATTTATGATATTACAGGTAAAGAAATTAAACACTATAAAACCAAAGACTTTGAGGATGCAAGTGCTATTAGCGGGGGGACTTTGTATTCTGATTCGAGAGTAAAATATTTAGACTATACCCCAATTTCATATCCTTATACAGTAGTTTTTGAAACCTCTTATAAAACGTCAACAACAGGGTTTATTCCACGCTGGATTCCAATAGATTCTTATCGTTTGTCTTTACAAAAAAGTACATTAATTGTAAGAAACCCAACTGGAATTGAGTGGCGTCATAAAAATTTAAATTTTGAAGATTTTGAGATAAATTTTAATAAAACGGATACAGAAATAACAGCATCTACAAAAAATATAAAGGCAATTGGTTTTGAACGAAATTCTGTTTCTTTTGATGAAATTTTTCCTGAAACGTTAATAGCCTTAAATAAATCTTATTTAAAAGGGGTGTATGGCGAATATAAAAATTGGCTAGAATTTGGTAAATGGATGAATGATAAAATGTTAGCAGGAAGAAACGTATTAAACGAAGAGACTGTTAAAAAAGTAAAGGAATTAACTGAAGGAGTTAACAATGATGTAGAAAAAGCCAAAATTCTTTACAAATACATGCAAGATAAAACACGTTATATTAGTGTACAAGTTGGTATTGGTGGATGGGAACCTATACCTGCTAGTGAGGTTGATGAAGTGGGTTATGGAGATTGTAAAGGGTTGAGTAATTATATGAAAGCCTTACTTGATGTTGCTGGCGTAAAATCTCATTATACAATTGTTTACGCAAAAAATAAAAAAAATATAGATAAGAATTTTACCTCAATTCAAGGAAATCATATCATTTTAAACATTCCTAATAACGGTAATGATATTTGGTTAGAATGTACTAGCCAAACCATGCCATTTGGTTTTTTAGGAGATTTTACAGACGATAGAGATGTTTTGGTAGTTACCGAAGAAGGTGGTATAATAAAAAGAACAGCTGTTTATAAAGATGAAGAAAATTATCAAAAAATTGAAGCAACTATTCAATTAACATCAGATACCAATCTAAAAGCAACAGTAAAAAGAGTTTCTACGGGAATTCAATTTGATGATAAGTATTACTATAATAGACTTTCGAAAGAAGATTTAGATAAAAAATACATAGAAGACGTATGGGATTATAATAACAATTTAAGTATCCTCTCAACAGATTTAAATGTAGATAAAGATAGTATTACCTTAGAGGAAAATGTTGAAGTAAGTTTAGAGAGTTTTGCTACATCGAATGAACAAGATTATTTATTTCGTGTAAATATTTTTAATAAACTAGATTATATTCCTAAAAGATATAGAAATAGAAAATTACCACTACGTATTTCTTCGGGTTTTAAAGATGAAGATATTTATCATTTTACCTTACCAAAAGGTTATGTTATTGATGTACTTCCTCCTGAGAAAATAATCGACACAAAATTTGGAGCTTACAAAGTTGTATTTACTAAAGTAGATGAAACACATTTTACATATTATAGAATGTTTATCCTTAAAGAAAATACTTATCCAAAAGAAGATTATAGTGCTTATAGAAGTTTTTTAAGAAGTATTACAAAATACGATAACATAAGAATTGCAATTAACAAAAAATCATAACTATGAAAATTAATCTAACCATTTTATTCCTTTGTTTACAAACCCTATTATTTGCTCAGAACTATAAGTTTGGTAAAGTATCTAAAGAAGAAATAGAAGAAAAATTTTACCCTCTAGATTCTACTGCAGATGCAGCTTATTTAAATAAACACGAAAGAAGATATTACGATTTCAACGGGAGTGATGGTATGGTTTTGGTTACAGAAATAGTAGAAAGAATTAAAATTTATACAAAAGACGGATTTAGATTTGCTACAAAATCGATACCTTACTATAATCCTGAATCTGGAGGAGGAGATAAGTTAGGATCTATAAAGGCATATACTTATTTTTTAGATGGAGAAAATGTTGAAAAAGTAAAGTTAGAAAAGGATAACATTTTTAACGAGAGGGTTAATAATTATTTCAGCAGAAAGAAGATTACAATGCCAAATGTAAAGGAAGGAGTAGTTATCGAGATAAAATATTCTAACAGATCAAAATATATTACAAGTATCGATGATGTAGATTTTCAGTATTCAATTCCTGTAAAGAATTTTTATTGTCAATTAGAAATTCCAGAAATTTTTGGATTTAACAAACGCTCAAAAGGGTATTATATGGTACCAATGCAAAAATCTTCAAAAACATCTCAAATTGAAAGCATGTCTGTAGATGTTTTTAGGTTTGAAACACAAAATATACCAGCTTTAAGCGATAAAGAGCCTTTTGTATATAGTTACAAAGAATATAGAGGAGGTATTGAATTTGAATTGACTTCAATAGATATGGTTCAGTTTGGAGGAAGGTATAAGAGTTATTCCTCTAGCTGGCAGAGAGTTACAGAAGAGATATATAAATCACCAAGATTTGGAGGAGAACTAAAAAAGAAAAATGTCTTTAAAGACGATTTAGCAACAGTTATTGCTAATACTTCTAACGATGTAGAAAAAACACTTTCAATTTTTAATCATATAAAAGAGAAAATTAAGTGGAATGGCAATTATAGTAAGTATACTCAAAAAGGTTTAAAAAAAGCATATAAAGAAAGGGTAGGTAATGTTGCTGATATTAATTTGGCACTAGTTACCATGTTAAGAGAAGCTGGCGTTAATGCAAACCCCGTTTTAGTAAGCACAAAGTCTAATGGAACCAAAATATTTCCTACAATAAAGGGATTTAATTATGTTATATGTATGGTAGATTTGCCTGATAATACATACATGTTATTAGATGCTACAGAGCCGTATAGTGCTCCCAATGTGCTGCCAGTTAGAGATTTAAATTGGAAAGGAAGAAAAATTTTAAAAAATGGTAGCTCAACGTTTGTAAATTTAACTTCAAATAAATATGATACAGAAGATAATATTATAAATGTAAAAATTACTGATGATATGATGGTTGAAGGGATTATGAGAACAAAATTAACCAATCTTAATGCGCTTAGCTATAGGAAGAAAAATAATGGGGCTAAAGAAGGAAGCATTATCAGTAAATTAGAAGAAAAAAAACAAATAGAAATAGAAAATTTTAAAGTAGTAAATAGTGAAAATTTAGGAAAACCAATTGTAAGAAATATTAGTTTTTTAAGTGAAGATTTAATAGAAGAGATCAACGGTAAAATTTATATTGAACCATTATTGTTTTTAGCACATCATGAAAATCCTTTTAAAAATGAGGAACGAACATATCCAATTGATTTTGTAACACGAAAAAAGTATAATAATTCGGTTTCTATCCAAATTCCAGAGGGATATAAAGTTGCCCAGCTTCCTAAATCTATTGCGATTGGGTTGCCAGATAAATTAGGTGTGTTTAAATTTCAAACAGCACAAAACGGTAACACGATTAGTACGAGATGTACCCTGCAGCTAAATGAGTCTTTAATAGTACCTAGTTACTATCCATACTTAAAAGGCTTTTATAATGAAATGGTAAAAAAAGAGTCTGAGAAAATAGTATTGGAGAAAATTTAGTTTTAAAAACAACTTTTTCTGTAAATTAAAATAATAATCTTTTGTTTTTAGATAAGAATAAAATTGTAGATAGAATAACTTCAAAATATAGTAATTTAAATGATCTAGCTAAGATAGAATTACTAGAAAATGCTAGAGTTTTAAAATTACCTAAAGGAACTACTTTGGTTAAAGAAGGTCAGTTATCAGATAAAACGTTTTTTATAATAAAAGGTTGTGCAAGGGCTTATTATTTAAAAGAAGGTAAAGATATTTCTGATTGGTTTGCTTTTGAAGATGAATTTATAAGTTCTATCAATAGTTTTTTTTTAAATGTTCCAAGTCCACATTACATAGAAGTTTTAGAAGATAGTATTTTACTTGAAATTTCTAGAAATGATGTTGAAAAATTATCGGAAAAGTACCACGATTTTGAAAGGTTAACCAAGGTAATTGTTACAAAAACAATGCTACAACAGCAACAAAGAATTGTATCAATGCAATTTTATACTGCAGAAGAAAAATATAAGAATTTATTATCTATAAGAAAAGATATTACAAATAGAGTGCCCCTAACTCATATTGCTTCCTATATAGGGATAACATTAGAAACTTTAAGCAGAATTAGAAACATGGCAGTACGAATTTGATATATGTCAAATAGTAAGTAAATGGTAATATGCATCTTTGTTAAAAAAAAATGAAACGCATACATTTATTATCTGGAACGTTAATAGCTACATTTGTTTTAATTCATTTAATAAACCATACTTTTAGTTTATTTGGAGCAACCGCTCATATAGAATTAATGGATAGCCTTAGGGTAGTTTACAGAAATGTAATAGTTGAATCAATATTATTATTAGCAATTGTTTTTCAAGTTTTTTCTGGTATAAAATTATTTATAAAAAAGCGAAAAACAGCGAAACACTTCTTTGATAAACTCCAAGTCTATTCAGGGTTGTACATTGTACTTTTTTTTGTAATTCATTTGACGGCTGTATTTTCAGGAAGATTTATCTTAAAACTTGATACCAATTTTTATTTTGGAGTAGCAGGTTTAAATACTTTTCCAATAAATCTATTTTTTATACCTTATTACAGTTTAGCAATATTTTCTTTTTTTGGACATATTGCTGCAGCACATTATAAAAAAACAAAAGAAGAAATGTTTGGTCTAAAAAAATCTCAGAGATCGTTTCTTATCATTTTATTTGGTGTGCTTTTAAATTTTGTAATTCTTTATGGACTTACAAATAAATTTAAAGGAGTTGTAATACCTAAAAGCTATAATGTTTTAATTGGTAAATAATTTAAATACCTTTTAAACGTTCCCAAAAAACTGAAAAGTCTTTTGCATTTGGAGCTTTTCCTCTAAAAGGAAGAATGTCCCATTTTTCATTCTTTTCAAATAATGTAAAAGCAAATAGAAAAGAATTTGGGTCATTTGGATTTAACATCGGGTAACGCAAATCAATATATTTATAAGAATTTGAATTTTCAATTTTTTCTAATGTGTAATAATTTTTGCTAAACCAAGTAAGTGTTTTAAAATTGTTACTTGTTTTTGATATCAATTCATGGTTTTTATCAATACTAAACATTTGATTGGTATAATTTTTATCATCCAGTAAAGAGTAAAAAGTTACATAATACTTATTGTTAGTCTCAGCAACAGCATACCAAAGTATGTTATTAAAAATTGTAGGTTGAGCGGAAAACCGAAAATGATTTAATCCTTTTTTTTCGAATGATTTTTTTAATACAGAGTCGATATAAAGCTTATTTCCGATTGTAAACAACAGGTAGAAACTACTTAAAAACAAGCCTAGTTTAGTAAATTTTAGTCGCTTATCATTATTTCGTTTAAAAAACAACACAATAATTAAACAAATTAAAAAAGGTAAGGTGTACAATGGGTCAACTACAGAAATCGTATTAAAAGCGACCCTATACTTAGAAATAGGTGTAAACAATTGTGTTCCGTAAGGAGTAAAGCAATCTAAAATTGGATGCGTAAAGATGGATAAAAAATAGAGCCAAATCCAATTTTTTAGAGTGGTAATTCCTTTTCTTTTTTTTGTATTGTACAATTTATAAGTAACAAAACCGAATATAAAACTACCTAAAATGGCAAACCAAATAGAATGCATAAAGCCTCTATGAAAAGCCATCGCTTCAATTTCATTCGTAAAAAGCAAGCTACCTAAAATTACATCTAAATCAGGTATAGTTCCTCCAATAGCCCCAAACAAAATTGCCTTATTACCAATTTTTTTACCCAAAGCTATTTCGCCACAGGCTGCACCTAGCACAATTTGTGTTAATGAATCCATAATGCAAATGTAATTGAATACTATTTTCTATTTAAGATCTTTAGAAAAGAATCTTTTTTTAAGTTATGTCAATTTCAATCGTAAAATTTATATAAAATGATAGCACTTTTAAAAAGTACAACAATTAAAGTTCTTTCAAATAATAAGCGATATAAGTAATCTAATTTGCACAAAATGTAACAAAATCGTAACATTACAATATAAACTTTAAGATATGGAAAGCCAGCAAATAAAACCAACAGAAGTAGAAGATGAGGCAATTATTGAAAATTCTGAACTTAATATTTGGGAAGCCTTAATCCCTGTTTTTGCTCTAATTGGCATGTTGTTTTATAATGTTTTTTTTGTTTATGGAGATGATGCTTTAAGTGGAAGCAATCAATTTATATTGTTATTAGGTGCGGCTGTAGCAGCCATAGTAGGTTTTAAAAATAAGGTTTCTTACAAACAAATGATGGAAGAAGTAGCCAATAATATTAAAGCTACTTCTGGTGCTATTTTAATATTACTTATGGTTGGTGCTTTGGCGGGAACTTGGTTAATAAGTGGTATCATTCCGTCTATGATTTATTATGGACTACAAATTTTAAGTCCGTCTATTTTCTTAGCAGCTTCTGTAGTAATTTGTGCTATTATTTCTGTTGCTACAGGTAGCTCTTGGACTACCTCTGCAACAGTTGGTATTGCCTTAATTGGTATTGGAAATTCTCTCGGAATTTCTCCAGGAATGACAGCTGGAGCTGTTTTGTCTGGTGCGTATTTTGGAGATAAAATGTCTCCGCTTTCAGATACTACTAACTTAGCACCAACTATGGCTGGTGGCGAATTATTTGAGCATATAAAATATATGGCAATAACTACCATTCCTACAATTTTGGTTACACTATTGGTATTTATAGTTATTGGTTTTTCTATTGATACAGAAGGCACGCCAAATATTTCAGACAAACTATTAGCCATTGATGAAGCTTTTAATATTTCGCCTTGGTTATTTATAGTTCCTGCTTTTGTTATTTTTTTAATTATTAAAAAAACTCAACCTTTAATTGCACTGCTAGTAGGAACTTTATTGGCAGGTATAACAGCAGTTATTGCACAACCAGAAATTGTTATGAATATTTCTGAAGCAAAAGAATTGAGTTTTAATGCTGCTTATAAGGGAGTTATGGATGCTATTACGGTTGATGTTGCCGTAGAAACGTCTAGTAAAGAATTAAACGACTTATTTACAGCAGGAGGAATGAGCGGAATGTTAGGTACTATTTGGTTAATTATTTGTGCTATGGTTTTTGGAGGAGTTATGGATGCTATTGGTGCATTGTCTAGAATTAGTCAAGCATTGTTAAGCTTAGCTTCCTCTATTTTTGGACTATTTGCAAGTACCGTTGCCAGCTGTTTAGCATTAAATATTTCCGCATCAGACCAGTATTTGGCAATTGTTGTTCCTGGTAAAATGTTTAAAAAAGCTTATGAAGACAAAGGTTTGGCTCCAGAAAACTTGAGTAGAACTTTAGAAGATTCTGGAACAGTAACTTCTGTTTTAATTCCTTGGAATACCTGTGGAGCTTATCAATCTGGTGTTTTAGGTGTTGGTGTTGGTGAATATTTTTTCTACGCAATATTCAATTGGTTAAGTCCTTTTACAACTTTATTATTTGCTGCTTTACAGATTAAAATTAAGCAATTGGTAAATAGATAAAATTTTACTGAGCTTTTTTATGGTTTATTTAGTTGTTGAATCTTCTTTTATTTCAAAAGTAAAATGTTCAACTGTTTTGCTTCTACCTATTGTAGATTCATAAAAACGAACAGCCTGTTCTTCTTCAGAATAGGCTTGGACGAAAATTGATTCGACATTATTTTTTGTAGCATATTTTTTGAGATAAGTCATTAGTGTTTTTCCAATACCTTTGTTATGAAGAGCGGTTTTAACTGCAATATCATAAATATATAATTCTTTTTTGTCTGTGTAATATTTTTCTAATTCATAAGCGGTTAAACCTCCAATAACTTTATTATTCTTAATTATAACAATTGCATGAAAATCTGATTTATTTAGTAGCTTTTTTAATTGTTTTTCTGAAGCTATATTATTAACTTCCTCAAAAACCGTATTGAATAATTCTACAAGTTCTACGAATAGAGAACTATCTTTTTGTTGAAGTTTTACGACGTCAAAATCTTTTTCCATTTTATAAAATATCAAGTGTTTTTAAAATTTTATTGTGGAGGTTTAGAAAAAAAAATTAAACTTCCAGAAATAATTAACAAAACCCAAGGGCTTCCATGTAATAGTAAATCATACCAATCCATAAGTTGCATTCCAGCTTCTTTATCAAAAGCATTTCCACCTAAAAGCCATTCTAGTTTTCCTATAATGTGTGGTGGATTAAAAGGAGCTAAACCTAAAGTTACACTAGCAACTAAGAAAATTTTCCAGTTTTGTTTTAAAATAGTTACCATAAGCTAAAAGTATTAATTTATAAATCAACTAATTCTAAATTAGTCTAAAATTAATAGTGAAAGCTTTAAAATATATAAATTAAGAGAGGAAAAATTTTAATACATAGCCTTAATATAAACTTCAAATTTTTTGTTATTATAAAGATGAAGCTATACTGTTTCTTTGTTAAAATTTTGTTAAAGAAACTTTTTAAGAAATAAATTTTCCTAACTTTAGAAAAGAGAAAAAGAAATATTGCTATCGAATTAATTTAATTGCTCCGATAATCAAATTATAATTTTTAAGAAATTTTATTTATAAATTTCTGTTATATCCTTCTTTTTTAATTTCAATTAAAAAACAAATGCTATGTCTAGAAGGATAAAAAACTTCTCATTCTTAATTGCTTTCTTTATTAATTTTTTCAAATCTAAATCTTCTATACATTTTGTAATAAAAACCGTTGTTTATCAAATTAATTATTGATAAAATTTATCCATTAATAAGTATGTGATTTTTTCAATTAAGCTAAACAACAAAAAACAATTAATATTAGTAATAACAATTTTAAAAGAAATATTTATGTCTTTAAATAATAATAAATCCCACGTTAAAAAACTTCTAGTAGCAGTAGTTTTATTTTTAGCAACCAGTTTAACTGCATTTTCTCAAGAGATATGTGGACCTAGTACTGTAACTTTAGGAAGTACTCATACATATACTATAAAAAACCTTCCTTCTCCTCATAATTTTAACTTAGGTGAAACTCATTGGGGTTGGTATCACAATAACTCTTACGATATTGTTTGCGTTACCGGAACATCTATTACCATAACTTTTACTGATTTAGAAATGCATACTGTAGAAGCTGAATTAGGTAATAGTAACAATTCTAATGTATATGAGTTTTTATGGCTTGACGTAACTGTTGTTCCTTAATTATAAGGTTAATAATGGTAAAATAGACAGCTCTCTTAATACTTAATTATAATTTAGGATAGCTAACTACTAGTACAAATAAACTACTTTAAGAAATTAAAGTAGTTTTTTTTATAAAAAAAGTAGATTTAGTGTTCATTATAGGTTAATTAAAGAATCTAAATCAAAAAAATAGTTTTAATAAGACTGTATTTTGGTAAACTTTTAAAACTTAAATAAACCAATTCCAAACCAATCCAAAACGTATGGTAAAATCTCTAAAAGGATAATTTGGAGCAGAAAAATAAT
>CAYPHE010000048.1:11405-12935 GCA_964410075.1 uncultured Polaribacter sp. | reverse complement strand
TAGACTTAGGATCTAGTGCCGCGAGGTGTGAGAGTTCGAGTCTCTCCGCCTGTACTTATTAACTGTAGTATTACAGTGTTAAAAACCTCTCATTGTTGAGAGGTTTTTTTGTTTGGGTACAACATTTTGCTATTTTCTGTAATTATGTGCAAATTCTGGATAAAGTATACCTCTGATTCAGGTTTAAATTAAACCACTTAATCCAGATCAAATTGAGCCAGTTATTCCGAAATAACAGGATCAATTTAACCGGAATTTACAGTATTACAAGTATTTAAGAATAAAACTCCAATAATGAGTAAAATAGAATATGTTTTTTTATAGTTGTTACTTATTTGATAAACGCAGGTAGAATATCTTCTGAAACTTGAGTCATTATAGTATCTTTTTCATCATGACCAGTAATCGCAATAATTAAGTCAAGTTCTTTGACTATAATCAAATGTTGTCCACCACCACCCCAAGCGAAATTGGCATTATAACTTTTATTATCAACTATTATATCCGCTTGATACCAAAAGTACCCGTAAGAATAGGTTTTAGGTTGCCAATTAGCAGTAGGCTTGGTTATTTTACTCGTTGCTTTTGTAACAAAGGCTTCTGGTATCAGTTGTTCTCCGTTCCATTTACCTTTATTAAAAACAAGCATTCCCCACTTAAGCATATCTCGCGATGTCATACTTACGCGCCAACCTGCTTCAGGAAGGCCACTAACTGCATTCTGCCAAATATAATTAGTAATGCCTAGTTTATCTAGAAGTTCCGTTTTAATAAAATCTTTCGCGGAACCTGGAACCACAGCATCAATAAGTTGCATTACTAAGACTGGATCAGGACCATATAAATAGCTCTGAGATTCTCTGGTAATAGGAGCACTATACTCAAGCCAAGTTTGAACCAACTTTTGGCCTTTTAACTGATTAGGATTTTCATTAAATTCTTTTCTTTTATCTTCACTAATGCGAATACCAGAACGCATAGTCAATATTTTATGAAGCGTAATCTTTTCTGTACCAGCAACTAATTTTGATCGATCTAAATCTTTCAAAAAGTTGATGATAGGTTTATGTAAATCAGCCATTGTTAGATAACCTAATTGGATTGCACGCCCCAGTATCATGCTCGTATAACCTTTAGTTGCTGACGACTGTTCGTGGGGTAAGTTAACTCGACCTCTTAAATAATAAGATTCAAAAAGTAATTTGCCCTTATGAGCTATTAGCAAACCATCATAACTACCATGTTTCTTCTCTGCAATTTCTTGTGCTAACTTTAAAATCATCGCTTTATTTCCACCATCAATTCCTAATTTACCCACAGGTATATCGTCTTTTTTATTTCTTGGAGCTATATCCGTAAAGGCTTCTTTAAGGTAAGGCAAATCCCAGAATGAAATCTTAGCTTCTGCAGTTGTGGCTTCTGGTGCTTTATTATCATTCTGTTGTGCAAAACTGCCGCTTGTTACAAATAGAAAAATTAAACATGTGAATCTCATTATATTTTTCATTGTTTTAGTTTTATTGTTTTAGT
>CAYPHE010000048.1:0-11305 GCA_964410075.1 uncultured Polaribacter sp. | reverse complement strand
ATTAAACATGTGAATCTCATTATATTTTTCATTGTTTTAGTTTTATTGTTTTAGTATGGATGAGTGTGTACTATTTCAGTTTACGTATGTTCTTAAACAAACATATAAAGTAGAATCAATGAAAAATGATAAAATAGACGAACATTATCTTGTAACAGAAATAAACGTATTAGCTACGGGAAATACTAAAACATCCTTAGAAAGTATGAATTGAGCATTCGATAATTAAGGTTCGTCTTAAAAAAAGAAAAACTACCATCATATTTTATATATTTATAAACTATGACTAAAAGAAAGAACGTAATCGATTGGATTGTTCAGAACAGATTTGTCTCCCACTTTATATTTTGGCTTATATTATTTATAAGTTTACCTCTTTTGGCTGTATTAAATGATGGAAGTGTTAAAAAAACAATAATCTTTTCAAATCTAACTTATTTACCTGCCCAGTTATTGGCGAGTTATTTTCTAGTGTATTATCAAGTTCCTAAACTTTTGTTTAAAAGGAAGTACGCTCAGTTTATAATGTCTTTTTTAATATCAGTTTATATCCTTTTAGTTATTTCTGAAGTTTTTTATGGGTATCTGTTTGATGTTTTTAGTCCTAACGGCAGCTGGGATAAAACTTTTATAGAAGTATTAACCTCACCATTTCATTTGGTCGTGGTTTATTTTCCAAGAGTTTATGTCGTTGTTTTTTTAATTTTTATCGTAAAAGCATTTAAAGATCGTTTTGAAGAACGTCATCAGTTAGAAGTTTTAAAAAAAGAAAAAGCAAATACAGAGCTTAAATTTTTAAAGGCGCAAACCAATCCTCACTTTTTATTCAATACCTTGAATAATCTATATTCACTAACATTAGAACGATCTGACAAGGCGCCTGAAGTTGTTTTGAAATTATCTGATATGTTAGATTATATGTTGTATCAATGTAAAGATCCTTTCGTACTTTTAAAAAAAGAGATTAACTTCATACAAGATTATATAGATTTGGAATCACTACGTTATAGCAATAAGTTAACATTAAATTTTACACATCATCTTCATTCTCCAGATGTGATGATTGCTCCCCTGATTTTAATATCATTTGTAGAAAATGCTTTTAAGCATGGGGCAAGTAAGAATCTCAATGAGTCTGTAATTGAAATTGAATTAACTACCAATCAAAATCAACTTAGCTTTAAAGTTTTTAATACATTAACCTCTAATACACAAAATGATACTAAAAATGAGTCGCGTTCTGGAATTGGATTTTCTAATTCGCAACGACAATTAGAATTAAATTATAAAAATAATTATGACTTGAAAAGTACAAAAACAAATACTAGTTTTGAGATATTGTTAACTATTAATTTGAAATAATATGGGAATAAAATGTGTTGTTATAGATGATGAACCTTTAGCTATTAAAGTACTTGAAAAACATATAAAACAAGTTCCTGAACTAGAGCTTACGGAAACCTTTGATAATCCCATTACTGCTGGACAGTTTCTTCAAAACAACTCTATTAACCTATTGTTTTTAGATATTCAAATGCCTGTTGTTACTGGTATTGACTTTATCAAAAATACGGTAATACAACCTAAGGTTATCATAACAACTGCCTATAGAGAGTATGCACTAGAAGGTTATGAGTTAGATATTATTGATTATTTATTAAAACCTATTTCTTTTATTCGGTTTTATAAAGCTTTTAATAAGTTCAAGGAGTTGAGTGTAAACTCTCAACAGACCTCTTATCAATTATTAGAAGTAGATAACGTAATAGATCACATCTTTGTAAATTCTAACAAAAGGATGATTAGGATTGAGTTTGATTCTATTTTATATATAGATAGTATTAAAGATTATGTGCGTATACACACTACAAATAATAGTATAATAACAAAAGATAGAATAAGCTCTTTTATTAAAAAACTACCTTCTTACTTTATAAGGGTTCATCGTTCTTACATTATCAATAGTAAAAAAATTGCTTCTTTAACAGCTAAAGATGTTGTATTGCTTGGTGGTATGGAAATTCCAATTGGAATTTCTTATAAAGAGATTATTGAGTCAATTAAAAATTAATAATCCTTTTATGAACCTTACCTCTTTGTAAAAAAATGTTAAATAAACAGTAAGAGTAATTTTAATTAACAATTCTTTGTTAAAATACAAAGAATTAAAAGTTTTTAGAAGTCAGTTCTTATTGAAGATAAAAAAGTACCTGTAAGCCCAATGTATAAAAGATTCATTTTAAACCCTGCAAAATCATACGCCACTTTTGCTTTGCCTTGTTCACTTTCAAGAATAGATATACTATTCATTTTTATCCCTAAAAAGAGATGTTTTTACTAAGAACTATAAAAAGATAATTAGTTGTTAAATTTTACTTGATATTATTGTTAGTTTTAGGTGGAATTACCTTTGTTTTTCTATAGAAAACACCTGAATAGATTTTGTTTTTCCTTTTAATGTTTTAGTCCCAAAATCTTTAACTCTATAATTATCTAGAGGGTTTAGTTTTCTTAAAAGGGGTTCAGAAATTAAAAGATCTTTTTCTAACTCTGGGTTTAGTCCTAGTATTCTGGCAGTGGTATTTAATACATCTCCTGTAAAGAAAATGTCTTTTTTTAAAGCACCTATTTCGCCTGTTGTTACCTGACCAAAATGTAGAGCTGCTTTGAAATCGGGAACAATTGTAAATTTCTTTTCAAAATTTTTTGCTTGCTTTTCTAAAGAAGTTTTCATTTCAAAGAAACACTCAACACATTGGTTTTTGTTTAAGCCTTTATCTAATTTCCAAGTAATAACAATTTCGTCACCTACATATTGATAAACTTCTCCGTAGTTTTTTATAATAGCGTCTGAAAAACTTAGATAATAGTCTTTGAGTAATTTAAAGTAAGTTTTATGTCCTAATTTTTCAGCTATAGTAGTGGAATATTTCATGTCTACAAACATAAATATGCGGTTTTCATCTACAGGTTTGTGATAACGACCAGTAAAGAAATTTAATAGAACATTGTGTCCCAAATTTTCACTTATCTCAGCATATAGTAATGAAGCAGATAAAGAGAATAAAAGTTGAATGGCGCTACTAATATGAGTAATACTAAAGAAGAAAACTAAATATTGATTCCATACTGCTTTACTAAAAACAGAAACTTTCATTTCTATACTAGCTGCAAGCATGTAGAAAATAAACATTAGAATAAACATTAGTAGGCTATAAAGAAAAAATTTTCCAAATAGCTTTTTAGGAAAACTCTTTGTTGCAAAAAGTTTATTGATAAAGAGTATTTCTATAATACCCACTAAACAACCAATGGAAAAAACACTAACACTAGCAAAAATTACAATAATTGGTGTAATTCTTATGGCTGATACAGGGGTGTTTACAGCATCTCCTAAAACAGCATATTCGCTCCATAAAAAAGCCCAACCCATAATAAGCCAAATGATTCCGAAGGGAAATATGCGTTTTAAATAATATATATTTTTTGCAGATAATGACATCTTTACAAAGTTAGTAGAATTCAAATTACAATTCTAAACTCAAGGATGTAAAAAAGATTTGATTTTCATAACATAATCACTTTATCTAATTATAGAAAGTAATAATTCAGTTCAATGATAATAGAAAAAACAACTTGAATTATAGAAATATTGTGTGTTAGAGTTCGAGTCTGTCTACCTGTACAAAAAATATCTTTTATTCAGTAACTTTTAATCTTGCTTTTGCAGTAACTCCAATTTTGGCAAAATCATTTTGTAAATATTTTAAGTAACCAGTTATAGCTATCATTGCGGCATTATCTGTTGTGTATTCAAACTTTGGGATGTAGGTTGTCCAACCAAAATGTTTCTCAGCGTTTTGTAGTCTTTTTCTAATTTCCGAATTTGCAGAAACCCCTCCTGCAATAGCTACATGTTTAATACCTGTTTGTTTTACAGCATTTTTAATTTTATCCATTAAAATAGTTACAATAGTATGTTGGATAGAAGCACAGATATCATGTAAATTTTCTTTAATAAAATTAGGGTTTTTACGTTCCTCTTTTTGAATAAAATATAAGATTCCCGTTTTTAAACCACTGAAACTAAAATCTAAGTCGCCAACTTTAGGTTTGGTAAAAGGATATGCTTTTGGATTTCCTTTTTGAGCGTATTTATCTATTAAAGGTCCTCCTGGATAAGGTAATCCCAAGATTTTTGCAGATTTATCAAAAGCTTCTCCAACAGCATCATCTATAGTTTCTCCTAGAACCTCCATAGAAAAATAATCTGTAATTTTTACAATTTGAGTATGACCACCGCTAATGGTTAAACACAAAAAAGGAAAAGGAGGTATCTTAGAATCTTCTTCTTTAATAAAATGGCTTAAAATATGCGCTTGCATATGGTTTGTATCGATTAAAGGAATATCTAAACCCAAAGCCAAAGATTTTGCAAAAGAAGTGCCTACCAACAAAGAACCCATTAAGCCAGGACCTTTGGTAAATGCAATTGCAGATAAATTTTCTTTAGCAATTTTTGCTTGAGCTAAGGCTTGTTGAACAACAGGAACAATGTTTTGTTGGTGTGCTCTAGAGGCCAACTCTGGAACTACGCCACCATATTTGGAATGCACTTCTTGATTTGCAATTACATTACTTAATATTTTGTTATTGCAAATTACAGCAGCACTTGTATCATCGCAAGAGGATTCTATTCCTAATATGTAAATATCTTTTGGCATTTATTTTGATAAAAAGATTGTAAAATTAATGAATTTTAATAAAGTGACCCCTTTTTAAAGTTTAGATACATTAATGTTTATTAAATTTATACGAACTTTGCATTGCTTTCCGTTTTTTTAATAACTAAAACAGAAAGAACACATTACCAAAACAAAAGTCATCAAAAAAAACAAAAGAAAAATAGTAAAATGGTTAGGGTATTTTATACTCTTTTTACTACTATTAAGTTTAGGGCTATCTACTTCTTTTGTACAGACAAAACTTGGAAATTACGCTACTAAAAAAATTAATGAAGATTACAATACCAATATTTCTGTAGAAAAAATAGACTTTTCTTTTTTAGGTAAAGTCTCTTTAAAAGGTGTTAAAATTAAAGATCATCATCAAGATACTTTAATCTTTGTAAATCATTTATCAACCTCTTTGTTAAGTGCAAAACAAGCTTTTAATAGTAACATTTTGTTAGATGATGTTATTTTAAAAGATGTTTTTGTTTTTATGAAAAAATACAAAGGAGAAGACAAAGATAATTTAGCAGTTTTTATTCAAAGTTTTAAAAAAGAAAAAACAAGCAACAAAAAGCCAAAACCTTTTGTTTTAAAAGCCAAAAACGTTTACGGTAGTAATATGAATTACAAATTGGTAAACGAAAATAAAGAAAATACAGTTGTTTATGCTGCTTTAAAAGGAGGCGGAGATTTGCAAAATATGGTTTTAGAGGGAAGTACATTTTCTAGCCAAATAAACGGATTGTATTTTACGGATAGTTACGGTTTAAAAGTAAATAACTTAACAACAGATTTTCTCTACAGTCCTACAGAAATGTATGCCAAGAAGGCAAATTTAATAACCAAAACTTCTAACATAAATGGAGATGTCTATTTTGATTATGATAGAGGAGATTTAAGTGATTTTTTAAATAAGGTAACTATTAATGCTGATTTTAAGAAAAGTAAAATTGGTATTGAGGATGTAAAAAATTATTACCAAGAATTAAGTGGAAAAGATGTTGTTTCTTTCAAAGGGAAATTAAAAGGAGCTTTAAATAATTTTAAAGTCACAGATCTTAATTTAACATCAAAAAAAGGAATTGAAATACAAGGGAATTTGGCTTTTGTAAATGCAGTTTCTACTGAAAGTGGATTTAAATTTAGAGGAGATTTAAAAAAAACCAAAGCAACTTACACGAAACTAAAAAACATTCTACCTAATGTTTTAGGTAAAACACTCCCATCAGAATTTGATAAATTAGGTGAGTTTAATATTGTTGGTACAATAGATGTTTCTTCGAAAGATATTAATTCTAACATACAAATTACATCAGAAATTGGCGAAGGAGCAACCAATCTAAAAATTAAGAATATAGATAATATCGATTTTGCAAGTTATAAAGGAAACATACAATTTGATAATTTTAATATCGGACGATTTTTTGAGAATCCATTATTTGGTAAAGCTTCTTTTAAAGGTTTTGTAAATGGAAGTGGATTTAAGCCAGAAAATATTAATACTGTTTTTAATGGAATAATTTCAAAATTAGACTTTAAGAATTACACATATAAAAACATTGTGGCAGATGGAGAGTATGAGAACAATAAATTTGATGGAGAACTAAGTATTGATGACGAAAACTTTAAAATGCAGTTTGACGGTTTAGCAGATTTGTCTTCAGAAATTAACGAATTCGACTTTAAAACAAATATTGATTTTTTAGATTTAAAAGCCACCAATTTATTTACTAGAGATAGCATTTCTAAATTAAAAGGAAATATAGCATTAGATATTAAAGGGAATAATTTAGATAACATTACAGGAGACGCAATTTTTAGAGACGTATTTTATACTAATGAAAAAAAAGAATTTGTTTTTGATGAATTTATCGTAATTTCTTCTGTAAAAGATGATGTTAAAAGAGTTGAAGTAAAATCTAATGATATTGCAAAAGGAAGCATTTCTGGTAAGTTTTTATTTGATGAGTTACCTAAAGTAGCACAAAATGCATTAGGTAGTATTTATACAAATTATAAGCCTTATCAAGTTTCTCCAAACCAATATGTAGATTATAATTTTACAATCTACAATCAAATTGTAAGTGTTTTTTTTCCTGATATCACTATTGATAATAACACAAAAATTAAAGGAAGAATAAATTCTAATAAAAGTTTATTGCGATTTAATTTTTCTTCACCAAAATTAGAAATTTACGATAATATTGTAGAAAATATAAACATATTAACAGACAACCAAAATACGTTATACAATACAAGTTTAACAGTCGATGAAATAAAAACAAAATATTACAGCGTTTCAAAATTCAATTTAATCAATAGAACAGAAAATGATACTTTGTATTTTAAGTCAGTTTTTAAAAGAAAAGAAAAAAATAGCGAGCAATTTAATTTAGATTTTTATTACACATTTAACGAAGAAGGAAAATCTGTAATAGGTTTTCAAAAATCATCATTCAACTACAAAGGCAATATTTGGAACATAAATCCGGATGCATTAAATACAGATCAAATTACTTTTGATTTAAAGAATCAAGATTTTAATTTTAGTAAGTTTAAGCTGATTTCTGGGGAACAAGAAGTCTCTTTTGTTGGAAAAATAAAAGGAGATACTGAAAAAGATTTATCAGCAAATTTTAAAAAGGTAGAATTAGAAAGTTTTTTACCTCAAATAGATAGTTTAGCTATTAAAGGAACCCTTTCGGGAAATTTAAATTTTATTCAACAAAATAGTAACTACAAGCCAGAAGCTGCATTTACAATTAAAGATTTCAAAATAAACAAATTCAAACAAGGAGATTTATCTTTAGATATCATCGGAAGTAATTCATATAAATATTACGATGTAAACCTTTCTATAAATAATGACCAATCAAAAAGTTTTATAGCTGTTGGTAATCTAGATTTTACAACAAGTAAACCTTTAATGGACTTAAAAGTGTATCTAGAAGATTTCGATTTACAAGCTTATAGTCCTCTTGGTCAAGATGTGTTATCTTCTATAAGAGGAACAGCATCTGGAGATCTTTTTGTTAGAGGTTTTATAGGTAATCCAGAGATGGACGGTACACTTTATTTGTACAATGCAGGTTTAAAATTTCCGTATCTTAATGTAGATTATAATTTTGAAGATGAAACCATCATATCTTTAGATGAGCAATCAATAATTTTTAAAGAAATTCAATTAACCGATTCAGAATACAATACCAAAGGAACTTTAAAAGGAGCAATAACACATTTAAATTTTGAACAGTGGTTTTTAGATTTACAGATAAATAGCGATAATTTAATCGTTTTAAATACAAAAAATTCTGAAGAAGCATTGTATTATGGTAACGCTTTTATAGATGGTAACGCAAGTATAACTGGTTTAACAGATCAATTAACTATTGATGTTAATGCCAAAACAATGCCTGGGACTTTGTTTGTAGTTCCATTAAAAGACATAGAAACGGTAAGTAGCTATAATTTAATTCATTTTAAAACAGATGAATTAAAAGTAGAAGAAAGGCAAGAAGAAATTGCTAGAGAAGCCATAAAAGGAGTTTCTTTAAATATCGATTTAGAGGTAACTAAAGAAGCTATTGCACAGGTTGTTATAGATGAGGTGTATGGAAGTCAATTAGCAGGAAGTGGAACTGGAAACCTTCGTATAGAAATAAATACAAGAGGTAAATTTAACATGTTTGGCGATTATTCTATAGAAGAGGGAGTTTACGACTTTAAATATGGAGGAATTATTAATAAGCCTTTTGTTATTCAAAAAGGAGGAACCGTTTCTTGGAGTGGAGATCCTTACGACGCCAACTTAGATGTAGTTGCTGTTCATAAAGTAAATGCAAATCCTGCTGTTTTACTAGATAACTTTAATTCTAATAGAAATATAGAAGTAGATTTGGTAACTAAAATTACGGGTGGTTTATTTAGTTCTAAACAAGATTTAGATATCGAATTAAACAATGTAGACCCTACAATTGCTAACGAATTAGAATTTGTATTAAATGATAATAATGTTAATGAAAAAACTACTCAATTTATTTCTTTACTAGCATTCAATTCATTTAGAGATGTAGATAATTCAAATTTTAACGCCAATAATGCAATTGCAGGAACTGCCTCCAGCGCTTTAGGTGCCGCTTTTTCAAATCTACTAAATAGTGGAGACAGTAAATTTCAATTAGGAGTAGATTATCAGCAAGGTTCTACAGATAACGATGTAGATCGGTTAAATATAGATAACCAAGTAGATGTTTCTGTAAGCACACAAGTAAGCGATCGTGTAATAATTAATGGAAAAGTAGGAGTGCCAGTTGGTGCGCAAACACAATCTAGTGTTGTTGGAGAAGTTAAAGTAGAAGTGCTTTTAAATGATGAAGGTAATTTTAGAACGGTAATATTTAATCGTCAAAACGAAATTCAATATTCTAATCAAGAAGAAGGTTATACACAAGGTGTTGGTTTAACATATCAGGTTAATTTTAATACATTTTCTGAGTTGCTAAGAAAATTAGGTATTAAAAAAGAAGAGAAAAAAAGACAAACTAAAAAAGCAAAAAAAGATACAGCAATAATTGAAGAGAGATCGCAAAAAGAAATTGATGAATTTGAAGGAAATTGATTGGGAGGCTAGTAGACGTTAGATGTTTGAAGTTATGCAAAAGGTATTAGGTAGAATTAATATTCAGTTTTAACTTTAGATATTTATTGAATTTGAAGAAAATGAGTACCCAAAACTAACAGATTTAAGGTTAAATATCAGAATTAACAAAAAGATAATAGCCTGTAGTATTGTTACCATTTTTTAAGCATTATTTTTGAAATGTTTTTAAAAAATTAGCCTAAAACGATTTCGTAGTTTTTTTGATAAAAATCAACGAAAACAACTAATTTTACAAGATAAATTATGGGTAAAATAAAAAAAATAGCGGTAATGACATCTGGAGGAGACTCTCCAGGTATGAACGCAGCAATTCGTTCTGTAGTAAGAACTTGTGCTTATTATAGAGTAAGTTGTTTAGGTATATACAGAGGTTACGAAGGATTAATTGAAGGAGATTTTATAGAATTGACTGCTCGTAGCGTAAACAATATTGTAAATAAAGGAGGAACAATTTTAAAATCTGCGAGATCGCAAGAATTTAGAACTGAAGAAGGTAGAGCAAAAGCTTACGAAAATTTAAAAGAAAATGATGTTGACGCCATGGTTGTTATTGGAGGAGACGGTTCTTTTACTGGGGCAGTTATATTTAACGAAGAATTTAATTTTCCAGTAATTGGTATTCCTGGAACTATTGATAATGATATTTTCGGAACTTCACATACCTTGGGTTACGATACAGCTTTAAACACAGCTGTAGAAGCTATCGATAAAATTAGAGATACAGCGTCATCTCACAACCGTTTATTCTTTGTAGAGGTAATGGGAAGAGATGCTGGTTTTATTGCATTAAATGCCGGTGTTGGAGCAGGTGCAGAAGAAATTTTAATTCCTGAAGAAGATTTAGGTTTAGATAGAATGCTAGAATCTTTAAAGAAGAGTAGAAGAACAGGTAAATCTTCTAGTATAGTTGTAGTTGCAGAAGGAGATAAATCAGGAAAAACAGTTTATCAACTGGCAGAATATGTAGAAGAAAATCTACCTGAATATGACGTAAGAGTTTCTATTTTAGGGCACATGCAACGTGGAGGTTCTCCTTCTTGTTTCGATAGAGTTTTAGCGAGTAGATTAGGTGTTAAATCTGTAGAATTATTACTTGATGGAAAAACGAACTTAATGGTTGGTTTAAAAAACAATGAAGTAATTAGTACAAGTATAAAAGAAGCTGTAAAAGGCGGTCATTCAATAGATATGGAGCTTTTAAGAGTTTCTGATATTATGACAACATAATTAATAACAATCAAATTAAATAATAAAATGATTAAAATAGGAATTAACGGTTTTGGTAGAATTGGAAGGTTAGCTTTCAGATCAATAACAAAAAGAGCAAACGTAGAAGTTGTTGCTATTAACGATTTACTAGACGTAGATTATTTAGCATATATGTTAAAGTACGATTCTGTTCATGGAGAGTTTGACGGAACTGTTGAAGTAAAAGACGGTAAGTTATTTGTAAACGGAAACGAAGTTAGAATTACTGCAGAAAGAAACCCAGAGAACTTAAAATGGGATGAAGTTGGTGTTGATTACGTTTTAGAATGTACAGGTATTTTTAAAACTTTAGAAACTGCAAACTTACATATTAAAGGTGGTGCTAAAAAAGTAGTTATTTCTGCTCCATCTCCAGACGCACCGATGTTTGTAATGGGTGTAAATAACAAAGAATTAAAAGCAGACGAGGCAATTTTTTCAAATGCATCTTGTACAACAAACTGTTTAGCACCTATTGCTAAAGTATTAAATGATAAATTTGGTATTGCAGAAGGTTTAATGACTACAGTTCACGCTGCAACTGCAACTCAAAAAACAGTAGATAGCCCATCTTTAAAAGATTGGAGAGGTGGTAGAGCTGCATTACACAATATTATTCCTTCTTCTACAGGAGCTGCAAAAGCTGTTGGTAAAGTAATTCCAG
>CAYPHE010000047.1:0-12998 GCA_964410075.1 uncultured Polaribacter sp. | reverse complement strand
GAACTATCATGATTTTTGTAGACAAACCTTTTCATATAGAAGATTGGATTGAAGCTGGTGAAGTTGTTGGAACTGTAGAAAAAGTTGGTTTCCGTTCAACTAGAGTACGTGCGGCAGATACGTCTGTTTATCAAATACCAAATAGCAAGTTGTCGGAAATTGTAATTAATAATAAAGGGTTGCGCTTGTATAGAAGGTACAATACTAACTTAGGGTTACGTTACGACACACCACCCGAATTAATTGAAGCTTTTGTAAAAGGAGTTCGAGAGATTGTAATTGCGCATCCAGAAACACGTTCAGATTCTTATAATGTAGAATTTACCGGTTTTGGAGACTCTGCATTATTAATTATGGTAAATGTCTATTTTAAAAGTTTAGCTTGGGGAGTTGAACAATCTTCTAAACATAGATTACATGTTGCTATAGTAAAACTGGCCGCAGCATTAGGTGTAGATTTTGCATTCCCTTCTACAACCGTTACCATAGAACAATTTCCAGATAAGAGTAATTTAGCTCCAAAGTATAATACATCAAAAGAAAGAATTGATAGTGCAATTCAAGAAGTGCTAGAAAATTTTTCTGAGAAAAGTTCGGATTCTGATGAAAAGAGAGTTTAATTAAAATTTTAAAATTGATGGAAGAACTAGAAGAAACAAATAAGTTTGAAGAATTTGAAAGTAATTCTAATAAGAGGAGAAGAAAATTGCTTCCTTGGTGGATTAAGTTTTTTTGCTGGTTTTTTATGCTTTTTGGTGTTTTAGCACTAATATGTTTTTTTCTTGGTTTTTTTAATTTGAGTGTAGATTTATCATTTTATGGCTTAAACACTAATCAACCATTTTCTATGATAGGACTTATTGTAATTGGTTTAGCACTATTTAAAGGATTTACCGCGTATTCTTTATGGTTTGAAACCAGCAATGCAATAAATATAGCAATTGTAGACTCGGTAATAGGTATTGTAATGTGTACCATGTCTATGTTTGTGTTTCCTTTTTTGGGTGATGAAAATACTTTTGAATTCAGTTTACGTTTAGAATTAGTTTTACTTGTGCCTTATCTAATAAAATTGAATAGAATTAAAAAAGAGTGGGAAAGTATTAATTGAAGGTAGAGGATTTATTTAAAGAAATCTTTACTGTATTTTTGCATCTTAATTATTTCAAATGAATTTAGAAAGTTTACAAAAAGATATTGACCTTATTTTTGATAATAAAACATCAAAAGAAAATACATTACAAGCTATTTGCGATTATTTAGAAAGTAAAATTGCTTATTACGATTGGGTTGGTTTTTATTTTAAAAACGGAGATAAAGAAGAATTAAAATTAGCACAATATACAGGAGAAGAAACCGAACATACCATAATTCCTTTCGGTAAAGGAATTTGTGGTCAGGTAGCTGTAAGTAACCAAAATTTTGTAGTACAAGATGTTACTGCTCAAGACAATTATATTTCTTGTGGTTGGAAGGTAAAATCTGAAATTGTAATCCCAATTTTTGTTGAAGGAGAAAACGTTGGGCAAATAGATATCGATTCTCATACTGCAAACCCATTTACAGAAGCAGATGAGCAGCTTTTGGAATATATCTGTAAAAAAGTTGCAATTATTTTATAAGAAAGTTGATTTTTTGTCATTTTTTATTTATGTTTGTTACTCATTTTATTAACTAGTAGTCAATCTATTATCATTAAACCCCTAAGTAATGAATAACAGAAACTTAACTTCATCTATTGCAATACGCAATAAATCACCTAACTTTTTTGTAAAGAGTCAAAAATATGTAGATCACTTTCGTAGTTGGTTTAGGAATTTTTTGGAAACTGCAGAATAATTTTTTTATTAATTTTTAAAACCCCTAAATTATGAAGAAACCTTCAGATAGTATTCTGTTGAGAATGCTTCCGTTTTTACGTAAAAATCAGTACGTAAGAACCCCCAGAGATTACACAACTTTGGTAGAAAGCTTCAAGTCTAGATTTCAAGTAGAATAGTTATTAACTATTTGTAGTTTTTGTTATTATCTTTTATTGTCTTAGCTGGCTGATTTTACTAAATTTGCCTGCTTAACAAGATACAGTAAATGAGTACTTCAAAAACAATCAAATCCGCGTTAATTTCGGTATTTCATAAAGATGGTTTAGAACCAATCGTAAAAAAACTAGACGAATTAAATGTAACAATTTATTCAACAGGAGGAACAGAAACCTTTATTAAAAACTTAGGTATAGATGTTGTTCCTGTTGATAAAGTTACGTCTTATCCATCTATCCTTGGTGGTAGAGTAAAAACTTTACACCCTAAAGTTTTTGGAGGAATTTTAAATAGACAAGACAACGAAAGCGATGTTGCTGAGTTAGCGGAGTACGATATACCGCAAATAGATTTGGTTATTGTTGACTTGTATCCGTTTGAAAAAACAGTAGCTTCAGGTGCTCCTGAACAAGATATTGTAGAGAAAATTGATATTGGTGGAATTTCTTTGATTAGAGCTGCTGCTAAAAACTTTAAAGATACTTTTATTGTTTCTTCTATGGAACAGTATGAAGAATTTTTAACAATCATCTCAGAAAATAACGGAGAAACTTCTATAGAACAAAGAAAAAAATTCGCAGCAAAATCATTTAATATCTCATCTCATTACGATACTGCAATTTTCAACTATTTTAACGAAGAAGAAGTTGTTTATAAAGCTAGTGAACAAACTTCAAAAACATTGCGTTACGGAGAAAATCCACATCAAAAAGGGTATTTCTTTGGCGACTTAGAGGCAATGTTTGATAAATTGCATGGTAAAGAATTAAGTTATAATAATTTACTAGACGTTGATGCTGCGGTTAATTTAATTGAAGAATTTAAAGGAGAAGCACCAACTTTTGCAATTTTAAAGCATAATAACGCTTGTGGTTTTGCGCAAAGAGAAACCATAAAGCAAGCTTATGTAGATGCCTTAGCTGGAGACCCAGTTTCTGCATTTGGTGGTATTTTAATTGCCAACACAGAAATTGATGCAGCAACTGCAGAAGAAATACATACGTTGTTTTGTGAAGTAGTAATTGCCCCTTCTTTTACAGAGGAAGCATTAACTATTTTAAAAGGCAAAAAGAACAGAATTATCTTAGTTAAAAAAGAAGTTGAGTTACCTTCTAATACTGTAAGAACATGTTTAAACGGAACTTTAGTTCAAGATAAAGACAATATTACAGATGCTTTAAACGATTTAAAGTATGTAACAAACACTAAACCTTCACAAGAAGAAATAGATGATTTATTATTTGCTTCTAAATTGTGTAAGAACACAAAGTCGAATACAATTATTTTAGTTAAAAATAAGCAACTTTTAGCAGGAGGAACTGGTCAAACAAGTAGAGTAGACGCTTTAAACCAAGCCATTGAAAAAGCAACTTCTTTTGGTTTTGATTTAAATGGAGCAGTTATGGCAAGTGATGCCTTTTTTCCATTTCCAGACTGTGTAGAAATAGCAAGTAAGGCAGGTGTAAAAAGTGTTATTCAGCCAGGAGGTTCTATAAAAGACCAACTAAGTATCGATTTTTGTAACGAAAACGGTCTGTCTATGGTTATGACAGGAACCAGACATTTTAAACATTAAGTAAATAGTTTCCTTTTGCAATTATAAATTTAGTAAGTTTGTAAGAGGCACAATTAGTTTAGCAAAAAGCAACAAATTTTTATGGGTTTTTTCGATTTTATGACAGAAGACATTGCAGTAGATTTAGGTACTGCAAATACCTTAATAATTCACAACGGAAAAGTGGTTATTGATAGTCCTTCTATTGTTGCTCGAAATCGAGTTACGGGTAAAATTATTGCAATTGGTAAAGAAGCCAATTTAATGCAAGGAAAAACCCATGAAAATATAAAAACCATTCGTCCTTTAAAAGACGGAGTTATTGCAGATTTTCAAGCTTCTGAAGAAATGATTAAGGAATTTGTAAAGCAAATTCCATCTATTAAAAAGAAACTGTTCCCACCATCATTACGAATGGTAATTTGTATTCCTTCTGGAATTACAGAGGTAGAAAAAAGAGCGGTTAGAGATTCTGCAAAGTACATGAACGCAAAAGAAATCTATCTAATATACGAACCAATGGCAGCAGCAATTGGTGTTGGTATAGATATTATGGAGCCAAAAGGAAACATGATTATAGATATAGGTGGAGGTACAACCGAAATTGCAGTAATTGCTTTAGGAGGTATAGTTTGCGATCAATCTGTAAAAGTTGCAGGAGATTTATTTACCAATGATATCATGTACTACATGAGAACTCAACACAATTTATATGTTGGGGAAACTACAGCAGAAAAAATTAAAATTCAAATTGGTGCTGCTACAGAAGACTTAGAAGAAACACCAGAGGAAATGTTGGTTCAAGGTAGAGATTTATTAAGTGGAAAACCTAAACAGGTGAAAGTTTCCTTTAGAGAAATTGCAAAAGCTTTAGATAAATCTATTTTAAGAATAGAAGACGCTGTTATGGAAACGTTGTCTAAAACACCACCTGAATTAGCAGCAGATATTTATAACACAGGAATCTACCTAGCCGGTGGAGGTTCTATGTTACGAGGTTTAGACAAACGTTTGTCTAGAAAAACAGACTTGCCAGTTTATGTGGCAGAAGATCCTTTACGCGCTGTTGTTAGAGGAACAGGACTTGCTTTAAAAGAATTAGAAAAATTCAAGAACGTATTAATGAAATAGCCGTTTCAATTTTGACTAATGCAGCAAATCATATACTTTTTTCAAAGGTTTAAATACTTTTTATTTTTTCTGCTATTAGAAATTATTGCGCTTTCCATTACTGTTAATAATCTTAGTTTTCATAATAGTAAATATGTAAATTCAGCAAATGCTGTTACAGGTTATTTTTTTTCAAAATCATCTAGCTTAACAGAGTATTTAAGCTTAAAGTCAGAAAACGAAAGATTATCTGAAGAAAATGTGTTGCTAAAAAACAAGCTTTCACAGCAAATTTCAGATACGATATCTAAAGATTTTTTTGTAATCGATTCGGTAAAGTATTTTCAAAAATACAAATACACCAATGCAAAAATTATAAAGAACGATTATACAAAATCGTTTAATTTTATATTAATAAATAAAGGTGTAAAAGACTCTGTTGGTAAAGAAATGGCAGTAATTAACAGCAAAGGGGTAATTGGTATTACAGATGAGTCTTCCAATAATTATACTCGTGTAAAATCTATTTTAAATTACAATAGTAGCATAAATGCACGTTTAAAGAATACAAATTATTTTGGTTCTCTAACGTGGAACGGCAAAAATTACAACATAGTACAGTTAGAAGATATTCCGAGACAGGCACCTTTACAGGTTGGAGATACTATAGAAACCGATGGGAAATCATCTATTTTTCCTGAAGGAATTCTAATAGGTAAGATTGTAAACATCAACAGAAATAATACCACAAATACTTCTGTAGACATACAATTGTTTAACGATATGAGTAACTTAGGTTATGTAAATGTTATTAAAAATTTACACAAAGAAGAAATACAATCTTTAGAAAACTAAAATGCTGAGTTTAAAACACTTTTTTTCGCTTATTGGGTTGCTGTTTTTGCAAGTTTTTATATTGAATAACATTCACTTTTTAGGGCATATAAATCCTTACGTTTATATCGCTTTTGTATTTTTCTTTCCATTAAATAAAAATAGATTTCCTTTTTTAATTTTATGTTTTCTACTGGGTTTAGGTATTGATTTTTTCTCAGATTCTGGAGGAGTGCATGCAGCATCAATTCTAGTAATAGCGTATTTGCGTGTGTTTTTTATTAAAACTTATTTTAAAAAGCTACCAGCAGATTTTCCTTTTTTTAAATTAGAAACAGAACAATTTGGTAAAGTACTTGGTTATATAATTACTTTAACACTAATACATCATTTTATCTTTTTCTTTTTAGCTAACTTTAGCTTTAAAAATAGTTTACTTGTTATTACAAATGCAATGTTTTCGGCATTGTTTACGTTGATATTAATTTTACTAGGGAGTTACATTTTTATTAGAAAATTATAGTGCAAAAAGGAGTATTACTTTACGGTTTAATTACACTTGTAGGTGTTGTTTTTATAGGTCGTTTGTTTCAGTTACAAATTGTAAAAGGTGCAAAATATGATCCTATTCATAACGCTGCCGTTAAAATTGAATACGATTATCCAGAACGTGGCTATATTTACGATAGAAATGGAAAGCTTTTGGTTGCCAATCAACTTTCTTATGATGTAATGGTACAACCCAATAGAGTACAACCTCTAGACACTTTAGAATTTTGTAAACTATTAAAGATTGATAAAGCATATTTCTTAGAACGATTTAAAAAGGCTGAGAATTATGCTTCTTATTTACCATCTGTTTTTTTAAAACAACTGGCAAAAGAAGATTTTGCTTACCTACAAGAAAAGTTACATAAGTTTCAAGGGTTTTTTATTCAGAAAAGAATTATTAGAGATTATCCCATAAAAGCTGCTGCAAATGTACTGGGTTATATTGGAGAAGTTAATGACGAACTGGCAAAAAAAAATAACTATTATCAACCAGGAGAATTAATAGGTAAAGATGGCGTAGAAAGCCAGTATGAGGATTTACTTAGAGGAAAAAAAGGAAAAAAATATTTACATAGAAACCGATTTAATAAAGTTACAGGTTCTTATAAAAGTGGAGTTTTAGATACCTTACCAGAAAATGGTAACGATTTGACATTAACTTTAGATATCGACTTACAGTTATACGCTCAAAAGTTAATGAAAGGAAAACGTGGAGGTATAGTTGCATTGGAACCATCTTCTGGAGAAATTTTAGCTTTAGTTACGGCTCCAACTTACGATCCAAATATGTTGGTTGGAAGAAAACGTTCTAAAAACTCTGTATTACTTTTTAACGATACAATTAGTAAACCATCTTATGATAGAGGACTTTTAGCTGCTTACCCTCCAGGGTCACCTTTTAAAATGATGAATGCTTTAATAGGATTACAAGAAAAAGTAATTACCACTAATACAACATTTAAATGTTACCACGGATATAAATACGGTTATAAATCAACTGATTTTATGGGGTGTCATTGCGATATTTATAATACACCTATTAAATTAAAAACAGGTATTGCAAAATCTTGTAACAGTTATTTTGCAAACACATATAAGAGAATTGTAGAGAAGAATAATAACCCCAAAGAAGGTTTAAATAATTGGAGTAAGCACGTAAAAAGTTTTGGTTTGGGAAACTATTTAGGGTACGATCTACCTGCTGGTAGTCCAGGGTTAATTCCAGATGGAGATTATTATGACAGATGGTACAAATACAAATGGAACGCCTCTACTAATATTTCTAATGCAATTGGCCAAGGAGAAGTATTAACTACTCCAATTCAATTAGCAAATTTTACAGCAGCCATTGCTAATAAAGGCTTCTTTTATATACCACATATTTTAAAGGAAGTAAATAATAATAAAATAGATAATAGAAAATATACAAGTCCTAAGCAAACAACAATAGATGCTAAAAACTTTATTCCTGTTATTGAGGCCATGCACGAAGTATTTAAAACAGGAACAGGAAGATGGAGTCAAGTAAAAGGAATTGATATTTGTGGAAAAACAGGAACTGCAGAGAACTTTGCAAAAATTAATGGAAAAAAAATACAGTTACCAGATCATTCTATTTTAGTAGCTTTTGCGCCCAAAGAAAATCCAAAAATTGCTTTAGCTATTTTTGTGGAAAATGGAGGATATGGCTCTACAATTGCCGCACCAATTACCAGTTTGTTGATTGAAAAATATTTAAATGGAGAAATTTCTGAAGGAAATCTATACAGAGAAAATCAAATGTTAGCCTTAAGTCTACAAGATATTTATGATAAACAACTAGAAAAACCAGAAGAATTTGCGTCAGGAACGAAATAACATTTTTGCGGGCATAGATCCTATTCTAATAATTCTTTTTGCAGTTTTAGTCGGTTTTGGTTGGATGAACATTTATTCTGCTTCTGTTGAAGAAGGAGATATTAACCTATTAAGTTTTTCTACCAAATACGGGAAACAACTTATTTTTATCTGTTTAACAATTCCACTCATAATAGCAGTATTGTTTTTTAATGCTAAGTTTTATGAGAAATACTCGAGTGTTCTTTATTTGTTATCTCTCGTTTCTCTTATTTTATTATTCCCTTTTGGAAAAGAAATAAATGGAGCAAAATCTTGGTTCAATTTTGGGGTCTTAGGTTTGCAACCATCAGAATTTGTAAAAGCGTTTACAGCCTTAGCTGTTGCAAAGTTACTAAGTGATAGGCAATACAATTTTAAGCTTGTAAAAAATCAAATTAAAGCTTTTATCATCATATTTACCCCAGCGGTTTTAATAACACTTCAGCCAGATGCAGGTTCGGCATTAATTTATCTTGCATTTTTCTTTGTTTTAAATAGAGAAGGGTTAACATTAAATTACTTACTTATTGGAGTAAGCGTTTTACTTCTATTTCTTTCTACTATTTTTTTTGGAGCAACAAATGTTTTAATAGGAGCACTTATTTTACTTTCTCTTGTATCTGGATATGCTATTTACAAAGGAGGAAAATTATATTTGCGATTCAATTGGTATAAAATTTTAGGAGCTTATTTAATAATAAGCACACTTATTTTTAGTTTTGGCTTTACTTATAATAACATTTTTAAGCAACACCATAGAGACCGTTTTGAAGTGTTATTAGGTTTAAAAATTGATAATAAAAATATTGGTTACAATTCTTATCAATCTGAGTTAACCATAAGTTCTGGCGGCTTTTCTGGAAAAGGTTTTTTAAAAGGAGATTTAACGCAAGGAGATTTTGTGCCAGAACAACACACCGATTACATTTTTAGTGTAGTTGGAGAAGAATGGGGCTTTTTTGGAAGTAGTTTGGTAATTGTTTTATTTATGCTAATGCTTTTTAGAATAATTTACCTGGCAGAAACACACACCAACAAGTTTGGAAGAATTTATGGATACGGTTTGGCCTCAATACTATTTTTTCATGTAATTGTAAATATTGGTATGGTTATCGGCTTGTTACCAACTATTGGTATTCCTCTACCATTTTTTAGTTATGGAGGCTCATCACTTTGGGGTTTTACCATTTTACTATTTATTTTTATTAGATTAGATGCTCATAAAAATTATGACTGGTAGTAGATGACGAAAGCAAAAATAAAAGATAGAATTAAAAATTGGTTTAAGCTCTCTAAGCAATATCTATTTACCTATAAGAATGGTTTTTTCAATCTTTCTTTTTTGTCAAATTCACCAGAAGTTATTATAGAAAGTGGTATAAAGATGCCATTTGTTAAACATAATAAAAAGGAACAGAAGCTAAATTTAGATTCGCCCTTTTTAAATGGATTTACCTATTACGCAAACTTAGAAAAAGGCTTTTGGGTTTTTTATTCAAATTTATATTTTAAAAATAATGTTTCGTTTTCTCCACTATACGACAACCAATTACCAACAGATTTTTTCTGTATAGCTATAAATCTTACTGAGAATATATTTAATTCGTCATATTATTTTTTTGATGAAATAAAGATTGAAAACAACACAGTAAATTTTATTCAACCTAAAGGAGATAGTATTTATTGTCATTTTAAGGGTTCGCAAACTAAAATGTTTACGATTTATATAAATAAAAAATGGGTAACAGATAATATCTTTACCTCTCCACTATCTACAACATCTACTAAAGAATTATTTACAGACTTATCTAAAAAATTTATCAACTATAAATACAACAAGTTTCTTTTTGAAAACGTTTTAAAAGAATTTGAAAATTGTTTTGAGCAGAATTCAGGTCCAGACATTTTTACATTAAAAAAAATATCGTTTCTTTTCTTAGATTTATTTATAAGTAATGTAACAGTAAACGTTGGTATAGAAAAGCATAAAGTAGATCTTTACACAAATTTAAAAATTAAAAAAGTAGAGTTATTTCTATTAAATAACCTGTATCAAAAATTTCCTGGAATCGATTTTTTGTCAAAAAAATTTAAAGTTTCGCCAACAAAATTAAAAAACGATTTTAAAAAAGTTCATCAAACATCCTTACTTAAATATTATCAAGAAAAGCAAATGCAACTTGCCTTAAAAGAAGTACATAAAGGAGGTTTTATAAAAGACATTGCTAAGAAATTCAATTATGAAAATGTTAGTAAATTTTCTAAAACGTTTCAAAAGTACAATAACATTCTTCCTTCAGAAACCCATTAATGTCTTTTCGGGCTATTAATGTCTTTTCGGGTTGTTTATTTAAAAGATTTGCAATTATTTTTGAAAAGTCTAATCAACATTATATAAATCAGTTTTTTTACAACAAACAAGTTCGTTAAATTAAAGCAAATTAAATAATTGAGTGTTTAGCAAATTTGTTTAAAATGCCAAAATGTTTAAATTGTTTCTCAAGTAAAAAAAGTGAGCTGACTTTTAGCAGTTTTATACCTAAAATAAAGCATAGTAAATGTTTTAACTGTAGGTGTAAAACTGTTTGGTTAAGTTTTTTAAACTTCGATGTTGTCTTATTTAAAAAGTCTTTACTACCTCAAAAAAGTTTGTAAATGATAAACAGGTTGTCCGTTTTCTTGCTCAAATAGTTTAGAATAATCCATAACATTATCCATATTTTCCATTTCGCAAAGCAAATCTACAACAGCAGATAAACCATTAAATAGATTGTCTTTAGATAAAGGATTTACAGGTTTTGGGTTGTAATGGCATAAAGGCGTTTTAAATCCACAGGCTTCTAAAAATACTTTTTCAATTTTTAATAATTCTTCGGGTGAGTAGCCATTAAACTTTCGTCCTAAATTTTGATGAACTCTACCTACGTAATTCAATTGAAGAGAGCCATGTTCATCAGAAAGATGTTTCCAGCTATCATGGTTATCTAGAATATTACCAACAGCGCAAGCAGTACAGTCTTCTGGATTCAGTTTGTTATTATGATAAGCGTTATATAATTTAACTAATGCTAATTCTAATCTTTTTGGCGTCTTCATTTCATCATCATTTAATTATCTAAAAATAGTAAAAAAATAAATTGATTTCAAATTTGATTTCGTATTGAAAATAATTTTAACAACTTCCGTTAAAAGAAAATGAAAAATATACTAGCCAAAGAATTAATTGTAATTTTGGGACTTTTCAAAATCGAAATATGAAAAAAATATCTAAAATATTAAAGAAGAATAATTACGAAGTTATAAAGCTAAAGCAAATAACTACTAATCATTTGCAATTAAAAGCAAGCATAAATGGTGTAAAAGGTAGATTTATTTTAGATACTGGAGCATCAAATTCTTGTGTAAATTTAAATCTAATAACACATTTTAAACTAGATGCTACAGAAAGCGAAACAAAAGCTGCTGGGGCAGGTGCAATTGATATGGAAACTCAGCAGTCTGAAAATAATACTTTAGAAATTAGTAGCTGGAAAACAAAAAAGTTTCATTTGGTTTTGTTTGATTTGCAACATGTAAATACTGCACTTACACAGCATAAAGCCAAAGAAGTTCATGGTATTATAGGTGCTGATGTTTTACAAAAAGGAAAAGCTTTTATAGATTATAACAAGAAGCTTTTATATTTAAAAAAGGTTAAGAAATAAGGTTAAATTGTATATTTGAAAATAAAAAAAGTTCTTAGAAAATATAGAACTTATTCAATTTACAGCTTTTAAAAGGTTGAAAAATAATTTTAAAAGTTGAGTTTCATTAAAAAAAATAAAATATGAGTTTGCAAAACCAAGTAATGGATAAAATGAAAGAAGCAATGAAAGCAAAAGATACTGTTGCTTTACAAGCATTAAGAGCTGTAAAATCTGCTTTTTTATTAGCAAAAACAGAAGCTGGCGCTCAAGAGTTAACTGCTGATCAAGAGTTGAAAATTATCCAAAAACAAGTAAAGCAAAGAAAAGATAGTGCCGCAATTTTTATAAAACAGAATAGAGAAGACTTAGCGGAACCAGAATTAAAAGAAGTTGCTGTTTTAGAGCAATTTTTACCAAAAGCGTTAAGTGAAGAAGAAATTTTAGTAACTGTAAAATCAACAATTGAAGAAGTTGGCGCATCTGGAATGAAAGATATGGGAAAAGTAATGGGAATTGTTTCTAAAAAATTAGCAGGACAAGCAGATGGCAAAACAATTTCTACGCTAGTAAAACAAGAGTTAGCATAAGGCAACATTCTTAAGATTACTTTAAGAATAAAATTTGGCTCCATAGTTCAACTGAATAGAATATCAGATTTCGGCTCTGAGGGTTGCAGGTTTGAATCCTGCTGGAGTCACTAAAGCTACAAGAATATAATTATTCTTGTAGCTTTTTTATTATGACAAAAATCAGTTTTTAAATAACTTCTTTATTAGAACTTTATCATAATTTAAAAGTTATTCGTTATGATAAAATCAACATCTATTGCTACAATAATGACCACTAATTTAATTACAGTTGGACTTTCGGATACTTTAAGTACTGCAGAATATTTATTAAAAAAGAATAAAATAAGACATATTCCTGTTGTGTTTCAACAAGAAATTGTAGGTATGTTAAGTCTTACAGATATTTTAAGACTAAGTTTTGCGGATGTTAGTGACAATGAGAATGCTGTAGATTCTTTCTTATATGAAGTTTTAAGTATTCCTCAAGTAATGGCAAAAAATGTTTTATCAGTTTCACCTAATAGTACTTTAAAAGAAGTTTCTTCTATTTTAGTAGAAAAAGAATTTCATGCCCTACCTGTTGTAGAAAATAAAAAATTAGTGGGTATTATAACAACTACAGATGTGATTAAGTTTTTGGAAGAAAATTTATAATACACAAAAAAGAAGCTGTATGAAAAGTATCAGACTTTGTCATTTTGAGTGAGATGAAATGGAGTCGAAAAATCTATATCATTAAAATTTAGTTATTAAGATTTCTCCATAAAGTCGAAAT
>CAYPHE010000046.1:6462-13012 GCA_964410075.1 uncultured Polaribacter sp. | reverse complement strand
AAAATGAAAAAATTAATTTTTTTATTTTCTTCTTTATTTTTTGTGGCTATTTCAGCTCAAACAAAAAATATACACAATATAGCTAGTTTTAAAGAATTAGAAGTAACAAGCGGTATAGAAATCGTACTAATTAAGAGTAACGAAAATAAGCTACAAATAGAAGGCGAAAAAGCAGGGGATATAATTGCTAAAAGTGTAAATGGAATTTTAAAAATAAGTTTACCTTTTTCTAAAAAAGCAGCAGAAAACTTAGCGATAGGTAAAGCAAAAGCTACTTTATTTTATAAAACAAATATTACAAAAATTGTAGCTGACAATAATGCTACGATTACTGGAAAAGAATTTGAACAGACTACTTTAACTTGTGTAGCAAAAGAAAGAGGTATTATTGAGTTGTCAATTAATGCAGATGAAATTATAGCTAATACAACTTCTGGCGGAATAATAACATTGGTAGGTTCAGCAAAAAAACAAAATATATCAGTTGAATTATACGGAGTTTACGAGGGTTTTGGTTTAAAAGTTTCTGAAAATACTATAGTTAGCGCAAAATCTGGAGCAAAAGCAGAGGTTTACAGTGAAAAGAAATTAACTCCAATTGTAAGTTTTGGAGGATCTATTTTTTATAAAGGAAATCCTCAAATAAGCGCAGATAAAAAAATTAATGGAGGTATTGTTCAAAAAAGAGACTAAAGTCAAACAAGTAGCTTTTAAATAGGCTTTTTTTGTATCTTTGTTATATTAAATGATTAGACAATGAATAGTTTACATATATTTTTCAATTTTGTAAGTGGTCCTCAAGTTATTATAATTTTAGTAGTTGTATTATTATTATTTGGAGGAAGAAAAATTCCCGAATTGATGAAAGGATTAGGAAGTGGAATAAAGGAATTTAAAAATGCTTCTAAAGAAGAAGATTCTGGAGAAAAGATAGAAGATAAAAAATAGTTTTATTTTTTAGACTTAAAATAATAAAAGCTCAACTTTTGCAATTGCAAGTTGAGCTTTTTTTGTAATTAAAATAATCCCCCAATAATTTTAATTTCTGGGTCAAATATATAGTCCCCTATACTCTTAATCCAGTATTTTTATAAAAATGTGATAAAAGGGAATCAAATTTTGGGTTTTGTGACGAATGGGAAAAGTAATTTTACTTCAATAAATGATGTAAAGATTGTTTTGTAAAATTTCTAGAAACAGGAATATCAAAACTAACACCTTTTAAAGTGATTAAATATCCTCTAGCATTTCCTTTAATATCTCTTATGTAGTTACTATTAATAATATAAGATTTATGACATCTTATAAAAGCCGAAGAAAAATCATTCAATGCATTTTCTACTTTGGCAAGTGTAATTCTTATAATTTCTTCTTTAACACAATCTCCTTTTTTTAAATAAAAGCTAGCATAGTTTCCTTGAGATGTAATATAAAGTAAATTTTTGCTATCAAATTCTATATATTCTTTATTGTTTTGTGCGTATAGTTTTATGGTATTTGAAACTATTTTTTTAGATGGAACCCTTTTTGTAATAATTTTATTAGCTTTTAAAGCTCTTTTTGTACGGGTTAGTTTTTCATTATAAGAAATAAAAAAGATACAAGGTATTATAGCAACCATAATGCTATAAAACAAATACTGAAAATAGGTTAATTTTTTATAATTATAAGAAGCTTTAAAAGTTTCTCCAAAATAATAAATAGCATAAGACATAAAAAAAATTCCTATAATAATAAAAAGAATATTTTTACCTATAGTCCAACTATCTTCATTAAAAAATTTTTTAAAAAGTAATGGAGAAATTGTTAAAAAAAATAAGATTCCTAGAAAGATTATTAAACCAATTCCTAAAGTAAATTCAAAAATAATTTCTGGATAAAAAGAAATGTAAAAAGGTTGAAATATGTATAAAAATAAAAAAACAAAGCCACCAAAAACAGCACTTACTTTTAATTTGAAGATAAAAGAAGGATTAAAAAAATAGGGTGTAGCTAAGTAGTTTTTTAGCTTTTGAATCATTTTTTAAGATAACTTAACAGCTGTTCCAGAAGCAGTAACCATAAGCATACCACCATTTGCACCTACAGTTTCATAATCTAAATCTACTGCTAAAATTGCATCTGCTCCTTTTGATCGGGCTATTTGTTCCATTTCTTGTAAGGCTACATCTTTAGCTTCTCTTAAAACTTTTTCATAAGAGCCAGAGCGTCCACCAACAATATCTCTAATACTTGCAAATAAATCTTTAAAAATATTTGCACCAATAATAGTCTCTCCAGTTACAATTCCTAGATATTCGCTTACTTTTTTTCCTTCTATGGTATTTGTAGTTGTAATAATCATGTTATTCTTTTTTCTTCTTCTGATTTTGTTTCATAGCTTCTCCAATTTGATTACTTGCTGTAAAACTAGCAACCATATCATTAAGCATATTGCTTCCTGCTTGTGGTGAATTAGGTAATAATATTAAATTACTGTTGGTTTCTTCTCCTATAGATTGTAACGTATCATAATGTTGCGTAACTACTATTAAAGCAGAAGCTTCTTGACTATTAATACCTACTTTATTTAAAACTTCCACAGATTCTTCTAAACCTCTAGCAATTTCTCTTCTTTGGTCTGCAATACCTTGTCCTTGTAAACGTTTACTTTCTGCTTCTGCTTTTGCTTTTTCAACAATTAAAATACGTTGTGCATCACCTTCAAATTGTGCTGCAATTTTTTCTCGTTCTGAAGCATTAATTCTATTCATTGCTTCTTTTACTTGAGCATCAGGATCTATATCTGTTACTAAAGTTTTAATAATATCGTAGCCATACTCCATCATTGCATCGTTTAATTCTGCTTTAACGGCAATTGCAATATCATCTTTTTTAACAAAAACGTCGTCTAATTTCATTTTTGGAACTTCTGCACGAACTACGTCAAATACATAACTAGTAATTTGATCATGAGGATAGTCTAATTTGTAAAAAGCATCGTAAACTTTATCTCTAATTACTTTGTATTGAACAGAAACTTTTAATTTTACAAAAACATCATCTAATGTTTTTGTTTCTATGATAACATCTAATTGCTGAATTTTTAAACTTAATCTACCAGCAATTCTATCTACTAAAGGAATTTTTAATTGTAAGCCAGAATGGCGAATACTTTGAAATCTACCAAAACGTTCTATAATTGCAGCAGTTTGTTGTTTTACCATAAAAAAGGCTGCAAAAACAACAATAAAAATAGAAACGACTATAATCGGAAAAGTAAAAAACATAGCTTATTGAATAATAATTAGTAACGTAAATATAATTGATTTCTAATAAAAAATAAACCTAGAATAGGCGATAATTATGAAAAGTTCAATAAAGCAGGGAAGTTTTTAAAAATAATAAGTAAAACTAGAAATCTCTTTTACGAAGAAAAAACTTCATCATTATTTGAAAAAGCTTTAAATTCTATAGGGTTTCCACTAAAGTCGAAAACAAACATGGTTAATTGTTCTCCTGTTTTACCTTGATATCTTCGTTGAGGTTTAATTAGAAATTCAATATTCTCAGATTCAAATTTCTGTTGAATTCTCAGAAAATCTTCTGTGCTAAGCAAACAACCAAAATGAGGAATAGGAACGTTTATTCCGTCTACTTTTCCACAATAATCTAGTTTAGGAAAAATGGTACTAATATGAGCAGATAATTGGTTGCCAAAAAAATCAAAGTCTATCCAAGTATTTGTAGATCGTCCTTCTTTACAACCCAAAATATTTATGTAAAATTTTCTAGTAGAGGCAATGTCTTTAACTTTAAAAGCATAATGGAAAGAATTCATATTTTAAAGGAATAAGGTTAATTATAAACGATTTTTTACTCTTCTCGTTTTTTAATAAATTTATTAATTTTCTTGTTATATTTTAACCATTTTTTATACTCTTTATCAGAAAGTAAAGTAAAAATTTTATCATCTAGCTTTTTGTCTTCTTCCCTAATGGTTTCTGCAATAGGTTTTAGATTTTCAATCATTGTTTTTTGTACTTTTTGCTGATTGGTATAATCTCTAGTTTCTAATGCTTTTTGTTGGTAGTTTTCTACCATTTCTTTGGTGCTTTTTAGTGTAAAGCTATTTATTCTTCTAATATCTCTAGCATCCCTATTATACCGTCCAATCAAAGAAGCAAATTTTTTACCTTTATCAGTTGATAAATTAACACCTATTTTTTTAGAAGCTTTTTCAATATCGTACTCTACGAAACCTACATAACGGTCTACATCAAATTCTGGAGCTTTAGGTGTAGTTTGTTGTTGAGGTATTGGGTTTCTACTTCCTCCTAAACCTCTGTTACCTAGCTGGGCTTGCATATTTAATGCAAAAAGAACAATAAAAAGATAAATAATTTTTTTCATCTGATTTAATATTTAATTACAATGTATTTATAGCAAACTCTATACGTTTTATCGTTTCTTGTTTTCCTATCATAGCCATAATATCAAATAAGTGAGGTCCTTTTAAAGCACCAACTAAACTCAATCGTAAAGGTTGCATTACTTTACCAAAACCAATTTCCTTGCCAGAAATCCATTCTTTTATTTCTTTCTCAGAATTTTCTGAAGAAAAATCTTGAATTTTATGTATTTCTTCAACTAACTCTTTCATTAAATCACCAGTAGTTTCTTTCCACTGTTTCTTTGCTGATTTTGCATCAAAGATTAATGGAGCTGTAAAAAAGAAAGAAGACAATTCCCAAAAATCGCTAACAAAAATTGCACGCTCTTTTATTAGAGAAACTACTTTTTCAACATAAGCAATCTCTAAACTACTTGAATTTATATGTTCTTTCGTTTTTAAAAATACTAAAAAAGATTCAGCTAATAGTTTATTGCTTTTTTGTTGCATATATTGCTGGTTAAACCACTTTGCTTTTTCTGGATTAAATTTTGCTCCAGATTTGCTTACACGCTTTAATTCAAAAGCATTGATTAATTCTTCTAGAGAAAAAATTTCTTGTTCTGTTCCAGGATTCCAACCTAAAAAAGCCAACATATTTATAAAAGCATCTGCAAAATATCCGTCTTCTTTATAACCACGAGAAACATCACCCGTTTTTAGATTGGTATACTCTAATGGAAAAACAGGAAATCCTAATTTATCTCCATCACGTTTACTTAACTTTCCTTTTCCTACAGGTTTTAATAATAGCGGTAAATGCGCAAAACTTGGAGCTTCCCAATTAAAAGCTTTGTATAATAAAATATGTAAAGGCAAAGAAGGTAACCATTCTTCTCCACGAATAACGTGGCTAATTTCCATTAAATGATCATCAACAATATTTGCCAAATGATAGGTTGGCATTCCATCACTTTTAAAAAGAATCTTATCATCTAAAGTGTTGGTTTCTATAGAAATATCTCCACGAATTTCATCTTGCATTTGCAAAGTTTCATTTTCTGGAGTCTTAAAACGGATTACATAATTTTCTCCATTTTCTATTTTTTGTTCAACTTCTTCATTAGTTAACACTAAAGAGTTCACTAATTTTCCTTTAGATCTATTGTGCCAGTTGTAGATAAACGTTTTTCCTTCACTTTCATGATCTTTTCTTAGGTTATCTAAAGATTCAGCAGTATCAAAAGCATAATATGCCCAGCCTTTTTTAATTAGTTCATCTGCATACCTTTTATACAAATGTTTGCGCTCAGATTGTCTGTAAGGGCCAAATTTTTCATTAACACCTGGTCCTTCGTCAAAAGGAATATTACACCATTGCAAAGCATCAATAATATATTGTTCTGCATTAGCAACATAACGTGTTTGGTCTGTGTCTTCTATACGCAACACAAAAGTTCCGTTATTTTTTTTTGCAAATAAATAATTATATAAAGCGGTTCTTACACCTCCAATATGTAAAGGTCCTGTAGGGCTTGGAGCAAAACGAACTCGAACTTGCTTAGTCATTTCTTTTATTTTTTTGCAAAGATACTTTTAAATGAAAAGATACCCCAAAAGATAAACAAAAAACCATACCGTCTACTTTTATTAAAGCAGCACACTATGGTTGATATTATGAAATTTTTTTTTAAGTATTTATATTTTATAGTAAATACCTGTAGTTATAGCCAATTGTTTCGGAACATTGTTTCCAAAAAAAGCAGAAGGAAGACTTGCTGTAAAACCAAAATTATTAGAAATTTCACCAATTAATTTTACTCCAAGTACACCATATTCTTGGTCATTTACATACAAAGCATTTAATTGATTAATTGTAGGTAACACAATATTTCCATTTTCTAAGGATTTTACTACATCTACAAAGCCAGCAACTATTATTTTCTTGGTAATATACGCTCCAATTTCACCACCAATTTTAAAGTTAGCACTATAGTCGTTTGTTCTTATATTTCCACCAACAAAAGCTTGTAAATATCCTTTTTTTATACTTTTCCCTGCCAAAAATAATGGAGTAAAAGTAAAAGCATTGTAACCGGTTCTAATACCAGAGGTTTCATCAAAAGAACTCGTATTGGCCTCAATTGAAAGTTGTGTAGAGAGCAACCATTTTTTATT
>CAYPHE010000046.1:0-6362 GCA_964410075.1 uncultured Polaribacter sp. | reverse complement strand
ACCAAAAAAAGTATCGTAATTTGATATTGTTGAAAAAGAGAATTGCGTATAAAATTTTCCTTTTTCCTTTGTCCACGGACTTTGAGAAAATAGTATTGAACTAAAAAGAATAGTACAAAGAAGAAATAATTGTTTCATGGTTAATGTTTTATAGTAACTGAGTAGTTTTTTTTAACTTTCCTTACAAAAAGGTTTTAACAATTATTACAATAGTAATTAAAACTAAAAATACTATTTTTAATAGTTGATTATGAGCCAATTTAAAAACATAGAGAAAAAGTTACATCAGTTTACTAAGAAATACTATATCAACGAATTGATAAAGGGTAGTATTCTTTTCTTTTCGTTTGGAGTTTTATACTTTTTGTTTACTCTTTTTGTAGAATATTTTCTTTGGTTAAAACCTTCTTATAGAACTCTTTTATTTTGGGTTTTTGTTTTGGTTGAACTGTTTTTAATTATCCGCTTTATAGGAATCCCAATTTTTAAAATTCTTGGATTACAAAAGGGAATTTCTTTAGAAGAATCTTCAAAAATTATAGGAAATCATTTTCCAGATGTAAAAGATAAATTATTAAACGTATTACAATTAAAGCAAAGTAATTATCAGTCAGATTTATTATTGGCAAGCATCAACCAAAAAGCAAAAGAATTACAACCAATTCCTTTTGTAAAAGCAATTAATTTTAAGAAAAATAGTAAATATTTAAAATATGCTGTAATTCCTATAATCATTTGGTTGTTAACTTTATTTACGGGAAATAACGGAATTTTTAAACAAAGTTTAGAAAGAGTAGTCAATTACAATACAGCTTATATTCCACCAGCACCTTTTGTGTTTTCTTTAAAAACAAATAATTTAAAAGTTATACAAGGAAAAGCATTAAAAGTAGTTTTTTCTGTTGAAGGAAATACGATTCCAAATGAGGCTATTATTGTGTTTAATGATGAACAATACTTTCTTGAAAATTTTGGAAACGGACGATTCGAATATACCTTTTTAGAAGTTCAAAAACCATTTTCTTTTCATGTTGAAGGAAATTCTATTTCATCTAAAGACTATGATGTTGAGGTTATTAAAACACCTACAATTAATAGTATAACCATGCAGTTGAATTATCCTAAATATTTAAAAAGAAAAAAAGAAACCATAAAAAACTCTGGAAATATAACTGTTCCAGAAGGAACAAATATCAACTGGTTAACAAATACGAATCAAACTAAAGAAGTTGCTTTTTTATATGAAGATAAAAGAGAAGTGTTTAAAGAAATTGATGAGAATACGTTTAAGTTTTCTAAGCAAATTGTAAAACCAACGAATTATAAAATTGCTTCTTCAAATACAAACCTTAAAGATTTTGAAACCTTATCTTTTTCTATTGCTACAATTAAAGATGAATTTCCAAGTATAAATGTATCTTCAAATATAGATAGTATCTCTAGAGGTACAGCTTCTTTTGTTGGACAAATTTCAGATGATTATGGTCTAACGAAACTAGAATTTGTTTACTACAATAAAGAAACTCCTAAAGAACAGAACCGTGTTCCTTTAATTATACAGAAGAATACTATAGAAACTTTCTTTTATGATTTCCCTAATAAAAAAACTAATTTAAAAGAAGGTGTTTCTTATGAAATGTTTTTTCAAGTATATGACAATGATGGTGTAAATGGAAACAAAAAAGTAAAAAGTAAAGTCTTTTCCTATGAGCAAAAAACAGAGGATGAAATAGAAGAGGAGTTGTTAAATGAACAAAAATCAACAATTAATAGTTTAGAAAACGTTTTTAAAAAACAACAAAAAGAACAAGAGAAATTACAAGAAATTCAAAATGAACTCCAACATAAAAAAAATGTAAATTGGAATGATAGAAAAAAATTAGAAAATCTTGTTAAAAGACAGCAGCAATATAATAATATAATGCAACGACAATCTGATAAATTGAAAGAGAATTTATTAGAGAAAGATGAAAAAGACAGTTTTTTAAAAGAGAAAAAGAAAGATTTACAAAAAAGGATAGAGGAGCTTAAAAAAACGGATAAACAAGAAAAACTATTAAATGAAATCCAAAAGATTGCAGAAAAATTAAATAAAGAAGATTTAGTAAAAAAAGCAAAACATCTTGCCCAACAAAATAAACAAAAAGAACGAAGTTTAACTAGAACTCTAGAGTTGGTCAAACGTTTTTATGTGGAGCAAAAAACAATGCAAATAGCCAATAAATTAGATGAGCTAGCAAAAGAACAGAAAAAGTTAGCTGGTAATGAAGATAATTCTTTGGATAAACAAAAAGACTTATCAAACCAATTTGAAGATTTAAAGAAAGATTTAGATCAGTTATCTAAAGATAATGAAGCTTTAAAAGAACCAATGGAACTACCAGATGTAGACGAAGAAAAAGAAGTAATTGATAAAGAACAAAAAGAATCTGAAGATAACTTACAAAATCAAAATAAGAAGCAAGCTCAAAAAAGTCAGAAACAAGCAGCAAATAAAATGCAACAAATGAGCAAAAAAATGCAACAATCTATGTTAGAAATGCAAGGAGATTCTGTTGAAGAGAACATAGAAGATTTGCGTAAGATTTTAGAAAACTTAATAACTTTTTCTTACCAACAAGAAGACCTAATGGATTCTTTTTCAGAAATTACTACAACACATCCTGTATTTGGTGATTTATTAAAATCTCAGAATACTATTAAAACCTATTTCGAGCATATTGATGATAGTTTATATGTGCTATCTATGCGTTTGCCAAAATTGTCTTCTAAAATTCAAACAGATTTATCTGATGCTCATTATAATTTAGATCAATCTTTAGAAAACTTTTCAGAAAATCGATTTGACAATGGATTATCAAATCAACGTTATACCATAACTGCTGCAAATAATTTGGCAGATTATTTAAGTAGTATGCTTACTAACATGAAGAATTCTATGTCTATGAGTAGCGGAAAAGGAAAGAAAAGTTCTCCAGGTTTTAGTTTGCCAGATATTATTAAAAAACAAGGAGATCTTTCTAAAAAAATGAAATCTGGTATGCAAAAACCGGGTAAAAAAGGAGAATCAAAAAAAGGAGAGCAGTCTAATAGTAAACCTGGCGATTCAAAAAAACAAGGTAAAGATGGGAAGAAAGATGGAGAAGGAGGTAGTAAATCAGGAAACTCTTCTGGAAACAATCAATTAGAAGAATTAAATGGAGAATTATTCGAGATTTATAAACAACAATCTTTATTACGTCAGCAATTAGAAGAACAACTAAACAATAAACAAGGTGAGGGTTTACTCTTAAACAAAGAAGCTAGAAAAGTTTTAAAGACTATGGAAGAATTAGAAAATGAAATTTTAGAAAAGGGATTTACACAAGAAATAATTTCTAAAATGCAGCAGTTAAATTATGAATTACTGAAACTAGAAAAAGCAGAACTCCAACAAGGTAAAGATAAAAAACGCAAGTCTTCTTCAAATTTTAATCAGTATCAAAAGAATTCTGTAAAAGCTTTACAACTAAAAAAGCAGTATTACAATCAATTAGAAATCTTAAACAGACAATCGTTACCTTTGCAGCAAAATTATAAAGAAAAGGTAAGAGAGTATTTTACTAAAGAATCTAATAAGTAGCTTTTGATTATTTACAATTACGAAACAGATTTTAATTTAAGAAACGAATCTATTTTATCAGAATGGATTTCTAGAATAATTACAGATTACGATTTCACTTTAGGAGAAATAAATTATATTTTTTGTGATGATAATTATCTGCATAAATTAAACGTAAAGTTTTTAGATCATGATACGCTAACAGATATTATTAGTTTTGATAATACTGTTGGTAAATTAATTTCTGGAGATATTTTTATATCTATTGAAAGAGTTAAAGAAAATGCTGCTGATTTTAAAGTTTCTTTTGAAGAAGAATTACATAGAGTTATGATTCATGGGGTGCTGCATTATCTTGGATTAAAAGATAAAAGCGTTCATGAAAAAGAATTAATGAGAAATGCTGAAAATAAAGCATTATCTTTATTAAATAGTTGATTATTAGTGTTTTATATATAAAGTTTCACGTGGAACTAAAGTTATGAGTTTATTTACTACAGTTTATGATGTTATAGTTGTTGGAGGTGGTCACGCAGGTAGTGAAGCCGCAGCAGCGAGTGCAAATATGGGAGCAAAAACATTGTTAATAACAATGAATTTGCAAAACATTGCGCAAATGAGTTGTAATCCTGCAATGGGAGGAATTGCAAAAGGGCAAATTGTTAGAGAAATCGATGCACTTGGAGGTTATAGTGGAATTGTAACCGATAAAACAGCTATTCAATTTAAGATGTTGAATAAGTCTAAAGGTCCTGCAATGTGGAGCCCAAGAGCTCAATCTGATAGAATGCAGTTTGCAGAATGTTGGAGAACAATGTTAGAGCAAACAGAAAATTTAGATTTTTATCAAGATTCTGTTAATGGTTTAATTTTTGAAGAAGATAAAATTGTTGGTGTAAAAACGGCTTTAGGATTATCTATAAAATCGAAAACGGTTATTTTAACTGCAGGAACTTTTTTAAACGGTTTAATTCATATTGGAGAAAAAACTTTTGGAGGAGGTAGAGCAGGAGAAGGGGCTTCTACAGGAATTACAGAAGATTTAGTTGCTAAAGGTTTTGAGGCAGGTAGAATGAAAACAGGAACGCCACCAAGAGTAGATGGTCGTTCTTTAGATTATTCTAAAATGACAGAACAACCAGGAGATGATAACCCTGAAAAATTTTCTTATTTACCAATAACAAAGCCACTACAAAAACAACGTTCTTGTTATTTGACGTATACGAATACCAAAACTCACGAATTATTAAAAGAGGGGTTTGATCGTTCGCCAATGTTTAATGGTAGAATTAAGTCTACGGGGCCAAGATATTGTCCTTCTGTAGAAGATAAGATCAACCGATTTGCAGAAAAAGAAAGGCATCAAATTTTTGTAGAACCAGAAGGTTGGACTACAGTTGAAATTTATGTAAATGGTTTTTCAACTTCTTTACCAGAAGATGTACAAGATAAAGCAATACGATCTATTGCTGGTTTCGAAAATGTAAAATTTTTTAGATACGGTTATGCTATAGAATATGATTATTTTCCACCAACCCAATTGACACATTCTTTAGAAACAAAGTTGGTAAAAAACTTATTTTTTGCTGGCCAGATTAATGGAACAACAGGTTATGAAGAAGCAGCTTCTCAAGGATTAATGGCTGGTGTAAATGCAGCTTTAAAAACCCAAGATAAAGCTCCTTTTATTTTAAAAAGAAACGAAGCATATATAGGTGTTTTAATTGACGACTTAATAACAAAAGGTACAGAAGAGCCTTATAGAATGTTTACGTCAAGAGCAGAATATAGAACATTACTTCGTCAAGACAATGCTGATTTAAGGTTGACTGAAAAAGCTTTTAAATTAGGTTTGGCTTCAAAAGAGCGTTTAGAAAGAGTTGAAAATAAAAGAGCAAAGACAGCTTTGCTGATTGATTATTTAGAAAAAACAAGTGTAAAAAAGGAAGAGATAAACCCTATTCTAGAAAGTAAAAACTTAGCAATAATTTCTCAATCTATGAAGTTAATTAAAATTGCTTCTAGACCACAATTAGATTTAAATGATTTTAGAAAGATAGAAAGATTAAGTAATTTTTTATTAGATAATAATATTGATAATGAGATTTTAGAGCAAGTAGAAATTCATTTGAAATATTCTGGTTACATAGAAAAAGAAAAGAACAATGCAGATAAATTAAACCGTTTAGAAAATGTTTCTATTCCTTCTAGTTTCGATTATTCTAAAGTAAAATCATTGTCTTACGAAGCTAGAGAAAAGCTAAGTAAAATACAACCAACATCTATTTCTCAAGCTAGTAGAATAAGTGGTGTTTCGCCAAGTGATGTTTCTGTGTTGTTGGTGTATATGGGTAGATAGAAAAGTTTTTTACTTCGTTTAAATTAAGTTAGTTTTTTTAAAAGTTCCTCGTGGAACAATATTTTAAATAAAGAATTTAAAGAAATAAAATTAAGGTTGTTCCTCGTGGAACAAGTTGCGAAAAACATGTTTTAATTTTCATAAAACAATTAGTTTATAAAATACTTTTAAAAGAAAAAATGTCAAGTTTTTATTTATGACGAAAAGATTAAAAATTGAAACATGCTCTTAGAAGAAGAACTTCATCAAGAAACAAAACCCTTTTTTTCCTGTATAGATTATACAGTATCAAATGATCTTTTTGAATTGAAATACAATTCGAAATACGATATTCTGGTAACTCATAAAGTTCCAGAGAATTTAGAGATGTATTATCAAAGCGAAGATTATATTTCGCATACA
>CAYPHE010000045.1:2779-13077 GCA_964410075.1 uncultured Polaribacter sp. | reverse complement strand
ATCGATAAAACATTTGCTAACGAATTGAATTTATTGGTGTTTAATTTTTAAAATTACTGATAAGACTTAATAAGTCGATAACGCTTTCTAATTATTAGTAAACCGCGTCTTCAGCTATTTGTCTTCCAGCATCTAAATCATTTTTTACACTTTCTAATTTCATACCAATAGTAACTAATGCTGTTTTACCAAGAGGTAATCTTAAAGTATCTGAATTAGAAGTAACCAAATTGAAAATAGCCATAGCTGCTTTCTGTGGATCTCCCTCTTGTTTTCCATCAACAGACTTTAGTTTATTTCTAAAACTTCCTGCAGTATTACTGTAATCATCTATTGTAACTTTTGCTTCTATTAAACTAGTATTGGCAAATTTTGTTCTAAAAGGTCCTGGTTCAACAATAGTTAATTTTATACCTAAAGGAGCAACTTCTTGCGCTAATGCTTCACTAAAACCTTCTAAAGCAAATTTGCTAGCATTGTAAATGCCGAAACCTGCGAAAGCTTTTAAACCTCCATGAGAAGAAATTTGAATAATGTGACCACTTTTTTGTTTACGAAGCAAAGGCAAAACTTTTTGGGTAACTTGTAATGTCCCGAAAAAATTAGCTTCAAATACCAATCTAGCTTCTTTAATTGAAGTTTCTTCAATAGCTCCAATAAAACCCACCCCTGCATTATTTACTAAAACATCTATTCTACCAAAATCACTTTCAACATTTGCAATTGTACCAGCTATAGATTGTTCGTTTGTAATATCTAATTGATAAGAAAAACCCTTTCCTTTATTTTTTAAATTAAATGCTTTTACTTGACTTTCTTTTCTAAAAGTACCTATTACAAAATCTCCATTTTGTAAAACTTCATTAGCAATTGCTTCTCCTAATCCACTAGAAATACCTGTTATAAACCAAATTCTTTTTTCCATAATCTTTACTATAAATTTTAAGTTTTCAAAATTATATCGATTTATCAGAATTTAAAATAAAGTACTTTAAGTAATTTAGTTAATCTAGATTAAGATTTTAAAACGGTTTGTTTTTTTATTTTGCTTAAAAACTCTGGAGTTATTCCTAAATAAGAAGCTAACATATATTGCGGAACTCTTTTACAAATTTGAGGATATAATTTATTGAATTCTAAAAATCGTTCTTCTGCACTTTTGCCTAAGTTGCTTAAAATTCTTTTTTGAGCGTAGGCAAATGATTTTTGAGCAACTACTCTAAAAAACTTTTCGAATTTATGGTTTTGATTACAGATTCTTTCTACATCTTTAAAACTTATCTGTTCTATTATTCCATCTTCTAGGGCTTCTACAAATAACGTGGCTGGTGCTTGATTAATATAACTATTAAAATCGCTAATAAACCAATCTTCAATTGCAAATTGTATGGTATTTTCTTCTCCTTTAGAATTTATAAAATAACTTCTTAGAGATCCTTTAATCACATAGGTTTGGCAATTGCAAATAAAATCTGGTTGAACAATAAACTGTCGTTTTTTAATATTCTTTGTAGTAACTATAGATGAAAGCTGAAGCTCATCCGCTTCATTTAAATCAACGTATTTTTTTATGTTATTTAGTATACTGTTCAATTTTGAAACCATTTGAAAAAAATAAATTTCATAATTTTTAATACTAAATTTATTCAGCAATAAAAATTATGAAATTCACTTAAAATTCAACATTTTATAAGTCTTTTATATAACTTCCATAAGGATCTTTAAATTGAGTTCCATCATCAAAACGATACTTACTCAGCTTCTTAAATTCAACCAACGCCCAAAGCACAAATTCCTTTACAAAATAACTTTCTTCTTTAGTTACATTAGGTTGGTGTTTTTTCAGCAAATCTGTTAATGGTAAAATTTCATCTAACATTTTTTGATATGAATTTTCTTTTAAGTCATCTAAAATTTCAAAATCTGAACTGCTATTAAAAAACCAAGAAACAATGTCGTCATAAGGAGACTCATCGGTAGCCTTTGCCAGTTTTTTAATCTCTGGAAAATAGGCTGGAAACAAATTTTTAATTGCTTTTCCTATTAACGTTTCAGCAACAAAACGCGCACCTTCTTGTTCTCCTTCATAAACCAATTCTACTTTGCCTGTAATAGCAGGAATAATTCCATCAAAATCACCCAAACGAATACTAGTTTCTTTATCTCCTGAAATTAACAAACGTCTTTCTGCTGTACTCAATAAGTTTTCGAAAGCGGTAATACTTAATCTGGCACTTACTCCACTTTTTGCATCAATATATTCACTTTCGCGGGCTTCAAACACAATTTGTTCTAACAAATCTTTTGCTAATTCTGGTACATGAATGTCGTTTTGCTGACGTGCATCTAATTTTGCTTCTTGTTGCGTAATTATTTTTGCAGTTTCTATATCTGCAGGGTAATGGGTTAAAATTTGTGAGCCAATTCTGTCTTTTAAAGGCGTAACAATGCTACCTCTATTGGTATAATCTTCTGGATTTGCCGTAAATACAAACTGCATATCTAAAGGTAATCGCATTTTAAAACCTCTAATTTGAACGTCTCCTTCTTGTAAAATATTAAACAAGGCTACTTGAATCCTAGCTTGTAAATCTGGAATTTCATTAATTACAAAAATACAGCGATTTGCTCGTGGAATCATTCCGTAATGAATAACTCTATCATCTGCATAACTCAATTTTAAGTTTGCAGCTTTAATTGGGTCTACATCTCCTATAATATCGGCTACAGTTACATCTGGCGTGGCTAATTTCTCAGCAAAACGATCGTTTCTGTGTAACCACGTAATTGGTGTTGCATCTCCTTTTTCTGCAATCAATTCTTTGGCAAATCTAGAGATCGGATTCATCGGATCGTCATTAATTTCTGAACCTTCAACTACTGGAACTTTTTCATCCAGTAACTTTACCATCATTCTTGCCAAACGGGTTTTTGCCTGACCTCGTAAACCTAATAAATTGATATTGTGTTTACTTAAAATAGCTCTCTCTAATTCTGGAATTACCGTATTTTCATAACCGTGAATTCCTTTAAAAACAGTTTCTTTACTTTTTATGGCTTCAATCAAATTGTCTCTTAACTCATCTTTAATTGATTTAGGTTGGTAACCTGCTTTTTTTAATTCTCCTAATGTATTCATAAGCCTATCCCTAACCCTCTCCAAAGGAAAGGGAACTTAGTACGGGTATTTTAATTTAATATTTTGTTTTCAAACTTTTTAAAAGTCTTCCCTTTGGGAAGATTTAGATGGGCTTCTATCCCTTAATTCTTTTCTTCCTATTGGTTTCGTAATCTTCAAAAATCATTTCACCCAACCCTTTTAAGCCTGTATAAAATGCTTTTCCTTTATTGGCTTTGGTAAACTCTCTTACAAATTGCATTAAATATGAGTCTTGTGCAATCATAAATGTAGTAATAGGAATGTGTAATTTTCTTGCTTGTTGCGCCATAGCGTAACATTTATTTACAATAAACCTGTCTAAACCATTACTATTTTTATAATATTCTCCATTAGGTATTTTTAAACAACTGGGTTTACCATCGGTAATCATAAAAATCTGTTTGTTAGTATTTCTTTTTCTTCTTAAAATATCCATAGCTAACTGTAAACCAGCTACTGTATTTGTATGATACGGACCTACTTGTAAATAGGGTAAATCTTTTATTTTAATCGTCCAAGCATCATTACCAAACACCAAAATATCTATGGTGTCTTTTGGATAACGAGTGCTAATTAATTCTGCTAATGCCATTGCTACTTTTTTTGCAGGTGTAATTCTATCTTCTCCATACAAAATCATAGAATGACTAATATCAATCATTAAAACAGTGCTCATTTGAGATTTATGATTGGTTTCCTCTACCACCAAATCGTCTTCTGTTAAGTTAAAATCTCCTAAACCATTATTTATTTGAGCATTTCTTAGGGTTTCAGTTATAGATACTTTATTTAGGTCGTCTCCAAATTGATAGTTCCTAAAATCGCCCGTATGTTCATCTCCAATTCCAATAGCTTTACTTTTATGACTTCCAGAACCACTTCTCTTTATTTTTCCAAAAATTTGATTTAATGCTTGCTGGCGAATAGCTCGTTCTGTCTTTGAAGTAATTTTAGTAACATTAACACCATCTGGATCTATATCATCTTTTATATAACCTTTCTTTTTTAGGTCTTCAATAAAATCGTCAATTGTGTAATTTTCATCAGTTAAACTATACTCAACATCTAAAGTTCTTAACCAATCTATAGCCTCATCAAAATCGCCAGAAGTATGAGTGATCAGTTCTTTAAATATTTCGAATAATTTTTCGAAAGGCGACTGCTTTTCTGCTTCAAAAGGTTTAAAAACAAACCCTTTTTTATTCGTTTTGTTTTTCATCAACATAAAAATACGACATATATTTTCGCTTTAAAAAATATTAACATCGCTTTAATATATATTACAATTATTAAGAATGATAATAAAAAAAGACAAACCACTTTATTTTATGAAAACAGTAACTAAGTAAATTACACATTATTTATAATTTTACTTTATGGCGAAAATATTAATTAGTGGAGGAACTGGTTTAGTTGGAAAGAGATTAACGCATTTGCTTTTAGAAAAAAACCACGATGTTGTTATTTTAAGTAGAAACCCAAAAGAAAAAAATGAATTTAAATGGGATTTATCTAAAGGCTATATTGATGATAATGCTTTTAAAAACGTTGATTTTATCATTCATTTAGCTGGAGCTGGAATTGCAGACAAACGTTGGACAGAAAAAAGAAAAGAAGTTATTATTGATAGCAGGGTTGAAACCGCCAATTTACTTTTTAAAAAAGTTAAAGAGTTAAACATAAATCTAAAAGGATTTATTTCTGCTTCTGGAAGCAATTATTATGGTGCTAAAACTACTGAACACATTTATGTTGAAGAAGATAGTGCTGGAACCGATTTTTTAGGTGAAGTTTGTGCAAAATGGGAAAATGCTGCACTTCAATTTAAAAAAATAAATGTTCCTGTTACTATTTTAAGAACTGGCGTTGTATTATCTGCAAAAGGTGGTGCTTTAGATAAAATGATAACTCCAATAATTTCTCCTTTAGGTTCTGGAAATCAATTTATGCCTTGGATACATATTGATGACTTGTGTGAAATGTATGTATTTGCTATTAAAAATAATAGTAGTGGTATTTTTAATGCAACTGCCCCAATAAACTACACAAATAAAACATTTTCTAAACTACTAGCTAAACATGTAAAACGACCTTTTTTGCCGATTAAAGTACCTGGTTTTTTATTAAAATTAGTCTTTGGAGAATTAGCGGTTATTCTTTTAGAAGGTAGTAGGTTATCATCAAAAAAAATCGAAAAGAATGGATATTCTTTTCGATTTGATTCGCTTGATAAAGCACTCGATAATTTGTTTTAACTATTGAGCCTCTTTCATTTTACCTTTCCAAGTTCTTCCTCCAAGAGTTGTTGTATAATTTACATACCCATCTTTTTTCTTGGTAATTTTCATTTTCATTTTAGTACCTATTTTAAAAGGAAAATTTGGTAAATTATAATCTTTAATAATCATAAAACATTCTTTTTTAGAAGTCCAAACTAAATCTGATTTTATAAAATGTTTTCTGTTGTTGTAAAATTCGTAATGTTCGTTACCTTCAAAAACTACTACTACTTCACCTCCTTTATACTTGTAAGTATATGTTGTGTTATTAATTAAAGGCTCTGCTACAGGTTCTGTTTTATTAATGTTTAAAACACTTGCAGAAAGAGGTTTAAGTGTCATTAAATAATCTTGTGCATTTACACTTACTGCACATACTAGTACTAAAATTAACAAAAATTGATTTTTTAAATTTTTCATGATTAATGAATTTAGGGGTTAATAAAATTTATAATTAGGGGTTTCTTTGTTCTTATTTGTCTTGCTTTAAAAGCCTCCACCACCGGGTTCTGTTGGTAAAGAACCTGCTTGAGCTGCTTTCGGATTTAGAATTAAATACGTACCTAAAGCTGTTAACGTTGCATATTTACCATAATTTCCCATTTTTTTTAAGGCTTCTTTTCTAGTAATATGCGCTATCTCTTTTTGAGATTTATTATTCATTTGATTTGATTTTTAGGGGTTAATCAAAAATTATTTTCTTGCTTATTTTTTTAGATTCTGAGTTAATGTTTATTAAGTAGACTCCTTTATCAAATTTTGGGATTACTACTTCTTGGTTTAATAAATTATCTAATTTTTTACTGAACAACTCATTTCCTAATATTGAAAATATTTCTAAAGTTGCATTTTCTAATTGTAATCCTTCTACTTTTAATAAAGTATTACTCTTTGCATAAATTTTTAATGGTAATTTAAATGTTACATTTTCTGTAGATAAAACCTGAGAGGTTACATGCAAATAAAAACGTCTTTCTCCATTTAAAGTTTCAGTTATTGTTACTTTATAAGCTGTATCTAATTCATCTAGTTGATTGAAAGTATTTAATTTTCTATCTTCTAGAATTACTTTATATCCTTTTGGAATGTTATTAGCTGCAACTTTAAAAGTTAGTTCAGAATTTGCCTGCGCATAAACTGCAACAGGAATTATCATTTTATCATAGTCGAAATTAGGTAAAACCTGAATAGCGTATTTATGATCATCACTCTTATCTAAAAGGTATGTGCTTACAGAAAAAAGTTCTTTATCATTAAACAAACGAGCATCATATCCTTCATCTAAACCTAAACTCATTTTGTTAATGTATTTAATTTTAGCTTCTTTTTGTAAAGCTCCATTACTTACATGCAAACTAATATCAAAATCTCCTTGACTTTTCAAAAAATTATCTCCAGACTCGTGGGTTTGCATATTCTCGTTAAAAGAAATGCTATTATCGCCATCAATCTTAACAAAGAATCCTTGACCTGGGGCAATATATTTTGCTGATGATGCATTGTTAAATGGGGTGTAAGAACCTGAAACTGCATCCCAGAAATACAAGGCTTTAAAACCTGTTGCCAACTTAGAGAAGTTAGCAGAAATCATATTATTACTAGCATCTGCATTACTATTCGCATTTAATAATGCTGCATATGGATTCCCTATTAAATTCCAACCATCTCCACCTAAAGTTACAGATCTAGAAACATCTGTTGTTTTTAAATTTCCTGTAAAGCTTAGGTTACCTGCCGATGTTCTTTTTACAGCTCTTCCTTCACCTAAAACAAAATCTCCAGAATTGGTTGTACCACTTTGGTAATAGCCCCAAGTTGAGTTTGCATTATTGTAGTAAGATAAACCTACATTATTTCCTGAACCCGTTATTATAGAATTTGCAGAAACAAAAGCATCAATATCTTGATTTTCTACAGGACTAGAAATTAAATACCAGTTATTATTATCTTTTATATACCTGTTGTACACAATGTTTCCGGTTGCATTACCTTGTACTATAAGAGATCCACTACTAGTAGTATTAGAATTTATAATTGTATTTCCCGTATTAGTTAAATTACCAACAACTGTAATGGATCTTCCTGAATTAATATTTAAAGTACCTTCTATAGAAATATTATTTACTGTAACGTTTGAAACATTTATGTTAGCAGTTCTTCCAGACGGAATTGAAATGTTATCTGTTGATAATGGTACTCTAGATAAACTCCAATTAGTAGTAGTAGACCAATTTCCTGAAACAGCTGTAAATGTATTGGTAACTGGGTCTGAATTAATAGTTATTGAAAATTCTTTCTTGTAAAAATTACCAACACCTGGAGCAGTATAAGAAACAGTATAAGAGCCAGTAGTAGAAGAAGATAAATCTATTTCTCCAGTAGAAGAATTTATACTTAATCCTGAAGTACTTGAAAATGTACCCCCAGAAATTCCATTAATACTAGGTGTCGGATCTACTCCATAAATTGAATGTGTTGCGTTTGCGTAGGAAAAATTTGAAAAATTATTGTAATGCTTTTCTACAAAATCTTCTAATACTTTGGCATAATCTCTAGAAAAATAAGGAACTGTTGTACTTCTAGTATCTGTTCTTCCGTAAACGGATGAATAAGCAGAACCTAAATCTCTTACTCTTCTATTTACTTCTGTCATCATACCATCTATAGTTCCTCCACCACCATTTAAAGATCCTCCTCCAACTAACGTATTAGATCTACTTGTATCTCCAGAACCATGTCTTATGTTACTGTAATAATCACCTGCAAAATATGCGTTACTCCCAGGGTTTGTATCATCACAACTACCTTGACTTGATCCAGTAGAAATATGACTCGGAACAGCTCTGTATCCAACAGATCTTGAACAACCCGCATGACCTAATGCTGCATATTCAGCTCCTCCTGTAGTTTGTAATAAACCTCCAAAACTTTGAGAGCCTCTTATTAAATCTTCAAAAGTTAAGTTTTGTATGTTATTATTAATTAAATTTTTAATGGTAACTCTTGCTAGCTCTGTGCTGTTTGTTGAAGAATTGTTTAAGTCTTCATCAAAAGAACTACTCGTTAAATTGTAACCAACTTCCACTCTTGGCACCGAATGACTTTGCCCGTGTAAATCTATGTACAATCCTTTTCCGTATTTAGATGTCACATCTGCACTTGCTTGATCTATAAAATCGTGATAAGCATCATAATACAAACCTGACGTTGAATTATTACAAGTAGCTACACTTTTTACTCTGTTTGGGTCTAATTTACTTCTATGTAAATTATTAATAATTACATAAGGGTACACACCAAATTGCTCAAAACACTTTTTTTGAATTTCTCTAATTAAAATATCTGTATTATCATCTTGCTCATTTGTTCCACAACTTCTATCCGGCAATGAACTATCGCTATCTGGATAAAAAATACCACCAAAATTTCGACCAGAGTTTAATACTCCTCCGTGTCCTGCAGAAATAATTACAGGCATAGTCCCTGGAATATATTCAATATACTTTTTAGAAGAATCATAAAATGTAGATGCTATAATCTGCACTTCATCGGTATACACTTTTGGGCAACTCCCATTTGTTGTATAAGAAACTGTATAAAAACCAGCAGTTGATGCAGAAACATCAATTGTTCCGTTAGAAGAATTGATACTTAAGCCAGATGTTGAAGAAAATGTTCCACTCTGTCCTGTTGTTGTAGGAGAAATATCATTCTCATTCTGAGTCGCAAAAGGGCTACTATAAGAAAAAGTAGCTACGTCTCCATCAGTAATTGATATATTTTGTGTTGATGAATTTTGATCTGGTGCTGAAGTTGTATATGTTACAACATAACTACCTAAAGTAGATGCAGACAAATCTATCTCTCCTGTTGATGAATTGATTATTAAACCAGAAGTTGAGGTAAAAGTACCTCCTGTTTCTCCGGTTATAGTAGGTGTAGGATCTGAACTAGTTTGGCAGTAACCAGACTGAGCATAGCTAAATGAAGCATCATCTAAACCTGCGTTAACTGCAAAATACTCTACTTGGCTAATCTCTGCTCTAGTATTACTAGTATTAAAACTACCATTAAAACTAAATGCTGTTTCTCCATCTACAGTAATGGTCATATTTCCACTACTATTCCATCCATCTCCCCAACCATCATATAAACGAACATAATATCCAGAATTTGCTGGAATATTATCATCTACTGGTAAGGATAAAGTTGCTGACGTAGCTGAATAGTTATCTGACGAGTTTCCTGTTGAAGAACCTGATAAATATCCACTAGGATGAGTTATTGTTAATAACAATGAGTTAGAAGGAGAATATAATTCTACCTTATTTTCTCTAGCCCAACTAGGCCAGTTAACTGTTATTGATAAATCTGCGTTTTGAGAAAATGTAAAAAAGAACTGAAAAAAAAGAAATAAGACAACTGATTGTCTCAAAAATTTAGGGGAAAATTTTCTATTCATTATTAGGGGATAATAAATTAATTAGCCTTTTGGCTTCGTCAAATATAAATTATTTTTTGAATAAACAAAAAAAATGTTAAAATAAATCTGTTAATTTATGATAGATGCTAATTTTATATATTCTTTTTTTGCTTCTTCTTGGCTCATTCCATTTAATTGAATCCAAGCATTAAATTTAAAAGCATTTCTTACGTCAGACCCTGTATTTCCGAGAGAATGATTTCCTAATGTTGCTTGTTTATAATATGCATAAAACTTTAACATTATATCTGGTGGTAATTTTGTTCTTAGATTAGAAATTTTTTGAAAAGCATTTTCAAACGCTAAATCTAAATCCTCTCTCATTTTACTTTTGTGCAATTATTTGAACACCACCTTTTACTTTATCTCCTAAAGC
>CAYPHE010000045.1:0-2679 GCA_964410075.1 uncultured Polaribacter sp. | reverse complement strand
CATTTTACTTTTGTGCAATTATTTGAACACCACCTTTTACTTTATCTCCTAAAGCAACATTTAATTTTGTTCCTAATGGTAAGTATAAATCTACTCTAGAACCAAACTTTATAAAACCTGCATCAGTGCCTTGTACAACAGTTTCTTTTTCAGTTGCATAATTAACAATACGTTTTGCCAAAGCTCCAGCTATTTGTCTATATAATACTTCTCCAAAACTTTTATTTTCTATAACTACTGTAGTACGTTCGTTTTCTGTTGATGCTTTTGGATGCCAAGCAACCAAATATTTACCAGGATGATATTTACTATATTTTATAATTCCTCCCATTGCATATCTGGTAACGTGTACATTTATAGGAGACATAAATATAGAAACTTGTAATCTCTTATCTTTAAAGTATTCTGGCTCTTCTACTTCTTCAATAACAACAACTTTTCCGTCTACAGGGGCAACAATTGTATTTTCATCTAATTGAGTTGCTCTTTTTGGATTTCTAAAAAACTGAAGAATCATTATCAAAAAAAAGATAATTACAACTTTAATTAGAGTTTGCAACCAAAATATTTCAATAAAATTTTCAGTTAGTAAAATTGCACTAATAGTAATAATAAGAGTAATTGAAATAATGGTATACCCTTCTTTATGAAAACGAATCATCTAGTAAATTATAAATTTAACGTACAAATATACGAATGGAGCTACAAACAGCAAACTATCTAGTCTATCCAAAATGCCTCCGTGACCTGGCATAATATTACCACTGTCTTTAACATTAGCAAAACGTTTGAATTTTGATTCTATTAAATCTCCTATAGTACCAATGGTAGAAACAATAACCGCAATAATCATCCAATTTAAAAAAGTAAATTCTTTATTATAAATACTAATGATATAACTGGTTAAAATTGCAAATAAAAGTCCTCCTATAAATCCTTCAATGGTTTTTTTGGGTGAAACCGATTCAAATAATTTTCGCTTGCCAAAGTTTTTTCCTACTAAAAAAGCAAAGCTATCGTTTACCCAAATTAATACCAAAACACAAATCATTAAGTATTTATGATATGTTCCATCAAAAAAAGGAAGTAAAACAATAAAAATTAAAGAAAAAACAAGGTAACGCATCATCAACCCAAATTTTGATCTATCGTTATTAAATTCAATCTCTTTTTTCGCAAAAAGTTGATAAATGAGTAGCACAGATGAAAAAATAGTAATTCCTAGAATTAACGAAATGGCATAATTATCTGGCCTTTGTGTAACTAAAAAAACAATAGCTAAAAAGAACAAATAGCTAACAATACTTTTAAATTGAATAATTTTAGAGAATTCCCATATACACAATAATCCTAAAATAGAAATAAAGATTAAATAAGATTCTTGGGAAAAAAGAATTGAAAAAATGAACAGTACCACATAAACAATTCCAGAAAAACTCCTTTTAAAAAGGTTGCGCATTTTATAAATCTTCTAGTAGCAACAAATATAAGTTTTTTGCATTACTATTACCGTAGTTTAAAAAACTATCCTCTTTTTGTTGTAGGTTATAATTCTTTATTGCAGAAATATTTGTGGGCAATTTGTCTTTACTATTTACTTTAATTCCTGTTAAACCTTCTCCTGTATTTTTCACCAATTGACTTGTAGTTGCATAAACAATAAAATTCAATGGCATATCCGAAAGTTTTATGCTTTTTAATTGATTTGAAGAAAACAAAATATTTCCATTATCCGCAATTAAGTGCTCGCAAGAAATTAAAACAGGTGTTTCTGGTTGAAAACCATTAATTGTATTGACTTTACTTTCTAAAAAAACTGACAAATCATTATCTAAAACTGTAATGTTTTGCCAGTTGTTTTCTTGTAAAATGTATGTAAGGTTTTCCGCTACTTCTTTATTTTTTAGGCAGTATAAAAACTTACCACCTTTTTCTATAAAATGATGCACAAAAAGATCATCAAGAGCTAAATCTACTTCTTGTTTCTGTACTTCTTTAGATTCCTTTACTGGAATATTAAATAGCTTCTTTATAAACTTCATTAATATTAAAAAGAGGTTTAATTACTTATCAGTTTTTATATCTACTGGTGTAATGTCTTCTTCCTTTTCAACAATATTTTTTTCAACTCCCTCTGTTTCTTCAAAAGGTCTCTTACCAAAAATCTTTTGTAAGTCATCTTTAAAAATAACTTCTTTTTCTAGTAACAGTTCTGCCAAAACAGTAAGTTTATCTTTATTTTCTTCTAATAAATCTATTGCTCTTTTATATTGAGCTTCTATCATTTTAGAGATTTCTTTATCAATTTTCTTTCCGGTTTCTTCGCTGTAAGGCTTTACAAAAGCATCATTTCCAGTTGAATCATAATAGGTAATGTTACCTACTTCTTCATTTAAGCCATATACAGTAACCATTGCTCTTGCTTGCTTAGTTACTTTTTCTAAATCGCTTAAAGCCCCTGTAGAAATTTTATTAAAAATAATTTTTTCTGCTGCTCTTCCTCCTAAAGTAGCACACATTTCATCTAGCATTTGTTCTGTTTGAACAATCATACGTTCTGCTGGCAAATACCAAGCAGCTCCTAACGACTGCCCTCTTGGAACAATAGTTACTTTTACCAAAGGAGCAGCATGTTCTAACATCCAACTTACCGTTGCATGCCCAGCTTCATGAAAAGCA
>CAYPHE010000044.1:0-13177 GCA_964410075.1 uncultured Polaribacter sp. | reverse complement strand
ATGATAAAAGTAGTATTAGCAGATGACCATATTTTAGTACGTAATGGTATAAAAGCATTACTAGAAGATGAATCTGGAATAACAGTTTTAGATGAAGCTTCTAATGGAGTTGAAGCAATTAAGGTTGTTAAAAAAAACAATCCTGATGTTTTAATTGTTGATATTCGAATGCCAGAAAAAAATGGTATTGAAGTGGTTGCAGAGCTAAATAAAAAATTTCCAGAAGTAAAAACTTTGGTGCTTTCTATGCACGATTCAGAAGAGTATGTTGTAAAGGCAATTGAAGCTGGTGCAGATGGTTATTTGCTAAAAGGAGCTAGCAAAGACGAATTCTTAAAAGCGCTAACTAGTATTGCAGAAGGAGGTAAGTACTTTACTGGAGATATTTCTGCAATTATCATGAATAATTTTGTGAATGGTAAAAAAGCAAAACCAGTTGCGGCAAAGCCAGTATTAAAAGAGCTTCCTTTTAAACTTACCAAACGAGAAAAACAAATCTTAGATTTGGTGTTAGAGTTGAAAAACAATAAAGATATCGCAGAAGAATTGAACATTAGTAAACGAACTGCAGAAGTACATCGTTTTAATCTAATGAAAAAATTAGAAGTTAAAAATTTAATGGAACTAACTAATAAGGCCAAAGAGTATCAGTTAGTTTAATTATATAATTCGTTACTATTTAGTGGCAACAAAATAAGGTAAGGGCAAGATGTTTTCTGAAATATTAAAAATAATCCGAACGTCATATCGAGCTTGTCGAAATATGATGAATAATAAAGGTTAAAACTTCAACAAGCTCAGTTTGATAGCTAGATACACTTTTCAGGCAGCCATTTTTCTTATAGAACTTCTAAAAATAATTTACTTCTTTACTTTCTCTTCAAAATTTAACAATTCAATTAAAACATTCTTAAAAATTTATTTTCTTTTTATTGAATCTGTAAAAATCAATAAATACGTAATTTTAGATTAAAAAATAAGTATTAATACTTATTTTTAATTAAATTTGAATCGTATTGTATTTGATAAAGACTTGTATTTTATCTATTTACAAAACAGAAGAAGTTTTTAAAAATCAACATAAAACCTTTGTCTAAAAAAATGGTGAATAACGAAATCAAAACAACCTGTTCTTATTGTGGTGTTGGCTGCGGAATTATTGTAAAAAGAGATCACGAAGATAAAGTTGTTGTAGAAGGAGATAAAGATCATCCTGTAAATAGAGGAATGTTGTGCTCTAAAGGAATGAACTTGCACTATGTTGCAAATGATACTTCAGATAGAATTCTATATCCAGAAATGCGTTGGAGTAAATCTCATCCTCGTGAGCGAGTTTCTTGGGATGATGCACTAGATAGAGCTGCAGGAGTTTTTAAATCTATTATAAAAAAACATGGCCCAGATAGTGTTGCGTTTTACGTTTCGGGGCAAAGTTTAACAGAAGAATATTACATAGCCAATAAATTAACCAAAGGTTTTTTAGGAACAAATAATATAGATACAAACTCGCGTTTGTGTATGAGTTCTGCAGTTGTTGGTTATAAAAAAGCATTTGGAGAAGATAGTGTGCCAATATCGTATGCAGATATTGAATTGGCGGATACTTTTTTAATTACAGGAGCAAACCCTGCTTGGTGTCATCCTATTTTATTTAGAAGAATAGAACAACATAAAGAAGAAAATCCGAACGTAAAAATTATTGTAATTGACCCTAGAAAAACAGATACGGCAAACTTTGCAGATCTACATTTGCAATTATTACCAGGTACAGATGTTGTGTTGTATAACGCAATAGGAAAGTGTTTGTTTAGTGCAGGATTAATTGATGAAGATTTTATAAATAAATACACAGAAGGTTTTGCAGATTATAAAAAACACATTTTTGAAACTACTGTAAAACAAGCCTCAAAAATTTGTGGTGTTCCAGAAAAAGATATCGAAAAAGCAGCAGAAATGATAGGTCTTTCTAAAGGGTTTATCAGTATGTGGGCAATGGGGTTAAACCAAAGTGTTGTCGGAACCAATAAAAATGTAGCCTTATTAAATCTATCTTTAATTACAGGTCAGGTAGGTAAACCTGGTTCAGGACCATTTTCTTTAACAGGTCAACCTAATGCAATGGGTGGTAGAGAAGTTGGAGGAATGGCAAACTTGTTGGCTGTTCATAAAGATTTAATGAACGAAGAGCATAGAAGAGAAGTAGCTCAATTTTGGGGGGTTGAAAAGATAAATCCAAAACCAGGTTTAACAGCTACAGAGATGTTTGATGCTTTAGAAAGTGGAAAATTAAAAGCAGTTTGGATTGCCTGTACAAACCCTTTGGTAAGCTTACCGAATTCTCATAAAATTGAAAAAGCGATGGCAAACGCAAAGTTTGTTGTTGTTCAAGATATTTCTTACAAATCAGATACGGTTCAGTTTGCAGATTTAGTACTGCCTGCGGCAGGATGGTTAGAAAAAGAAGGTACAATGACAAATTCTGAAAGAAGAATTTCTTATTTGCCAAAAGAAATTGAAGCGCCAGGAGAAGCAAGACCAGATGTAGAAATTTTTTGTGACTTTGCACAGAGAATGGGCTTTAGAGGATTTGATTATAATAGTGCCGAAGAAATTTATGACGAATATGCTTCCATGACAAAAGGAACAAATATTGATGTTTCTTTCTTGAACTATGATCGCTTAAAAAACGAAGGTACTTTTCAATGGCCAGTTAATGAATATCGCCATAAAGGAACACCAAGGCTTTTTGAAGATAGACAGTTTTACACTCCATCAAAAAAGGCAATTTTTAATATTCCAACAACAATAAATAATACTTCTGTTCAAACTTCAGAAGATTTTCCATTGATTTTAACGACCGGTCGTATTAGAGATCAATGGCACACCATGACAAAGACAGGTAAGGTTTCTAGACTAAAAACACATTACCCAAAACCTGTTTTAGAAATTAATCCTGTAGATGCTTATTTACATGGAATTAAAGATGGAGATATTACTGAAATAAAAAGTGCAAACGGAGAAGTTCGTGTTCGTTCTAAAGTTACAGATGCCATTAAAGAGGGAGTTGTCTTTTTACCAATGCACTGGGGTAAAATTTTACAAAGTAATTTAAATAGAGCTAACAATTTAACAAATACACATGTAGATCCTGTTTCTAAAGAACCAGATTTTAAATTTACGTCGGTAGCTGTTTCTAAGTATAAAAAGCCAGTTGAAAAGATAGTTATTGCTGGTGCAGGAGCTGCTGCTTTTCGTTTCTTGCAAAACTATAGAGACTATAACGATGCTGATGAAATTCACGTATTTTCTAAAGAACCGAATCTTTTTTACAACAGGGTTTTACTTCCAGAATACGTTACCGAAGAATTAACTTGGGAGCAGTTATTAAAGATTAAGAAATTAGAATTAAATAATCTAAATGTGCATTTGCATCCAGAAACGTTAATTGAAAAAATAGATCAAAAAGAAAAAACTGTTACCGACTCTAACGGAAATACCCACACTTTTGATAAGTTAATTTTAGCTACAGGTAGCAGGGCATTTATTCCAAGAGATGTTCAAATAGATTTGCCAGGTAGGTTTACCATGCGTAGTAAAGGTGATGCAGATAATTTTAAGCAATATTTAGACAATACAGGTTTGCCTCCAGAAGAACAACATGTTGTAATTGTTGGTGGTGGGTTACTTGGTTTGGAGTTGGCTGCAGCAATGAAGCATAAAAATGTAAAGATTACAATTGTACAAAGAGCTTCTCGTTTAATGGAGCGCCAGCTAGATAAAATTTCGAGTAAATTATTAGCACTAGATGTTCAAGAAAGAGGTATTCAAATTTATTTTGATAATGAAGTAAGTACTGTTTTTGATGATGAAGATACAGGTGAATTGACCATCAACCTAAAGAGTGGAAAATACATTACTGCCAATGCAATTGTGTATGCAATTGGTACTATGCCTAATGTAGAAATTGCTAGAAATAACGGAATTGCTTGTGGTAGAGGAGTTAAAGTAAATCAACACTTACAATCATCTCATCCAGATATTTTTGCTATTGGTGAGATTGCTGAATTTGAGAATCGATTATTTGGAATTACTTCTGCTGCAGAAGAGCAAGCAGGAATTTTAGCTAACTTTATAGCAGGTGATATTAGTGAGTCTTACAAAGGTTCTGTATTAATGAACATTTTAAAGTTTAATGATTTAAACTTATGTAGTATTGGAGATATTGAAGTTCCAGAAAATGATGCAAGTTATCAAGAAATTATCTTTACAGATATTTCAAAACGTTATTACAAAAAATGTATTGTAAAAGACGATTTGTTAATTGGGGCTGTTTTAATGGGTGATAAAAATGAATTTGCCGAATTTAAAACAATGATTGAGAGTAAAATAGAAATGTCTGATAAGCGAGACACTTTGCTTAGAGGGGCTTCTAACGATACGCCCGTTTTAGGTAAATTGGTTTGTTCTTGTAGTCAAGTGGGTGCAGGTAATATAGAAGAAGCTATTGCAAAAGGATGTACTAATTTTACGGAATTATGTAATTCTACAGGAGCAGGTTTAGGTTGTGGAAGTTGTAAAACAGAAGTAAGAGAAATTTTGAATAACACAAAAGTATTGGCATGAACGAATTGTTAAACAGAGTTATTGTTAAAGGTGGTGTTTTATCTCCAGGAGAATTAAAATACATCTGCGAATCTTTAGAGAGTTTAGGTTGTAAAACAATTTCTTTTGGATCTAGACAAGATATTTTGTTACCTAAAAAAGTACAGCCAGAAGACTTAACTAAATTTGATAAATTAAAAGTTGTTGAATTTGATGAAGTTGGTGTAGAAAATATCGTTTCATCTTATGTTTCTACAGATATTTTTCCAAGTACCTCTTGGTTAACGGGGGATAAGTACTTGTATATTTTAGAGCAATTTCAAGAAAAATCTAATTTAAAAATAAACATAACAGATCCTAAACAGCGTTTGGTTCCTTTGTTTACAGGTCATATTAATTTTGTTGCGTCAGACCACGAAGATTATTGGTATTTATACATCCGTTTACCAGAGTGGAGTAAAACAGAAATGTATCCTGCATTAATTTATAGCTGGGATATGTATAAAATTGAAACAGCAATAGAAAAAATTCTGCAAGAAGAGCCAGAAAACATCGAAACAATTTTTGAGCTGGTTAGCGATGCTGTAGATACAAATAATAGAACTGTAGATAAAAAATTAGAAGTCCCTTTTTATCCTTTTCCTTATTTCGAAGGAATGAATCGTATTGGAATAGATAAATATTGGCTAGGTTTATACTGGCGTAATAACAAATACGATATCTCTTTTTTAAAGGATATGTGTGAACTGTGTCTAGAAAATAAAATAGGAAAATTATCAATTACTCCTTGGAAATCTTTTATCGTAAAAGGTATTCCGCGCGAATCGAAACTAATTTGGGAAAAGTTTTTGGGTAAACGAGGTATTAACGTGCGTCATTCTATGTTAGAGTTAAACTGGCATTTGCCAGTAGCTAATAAAGATGCTTTAAACTTAAAAAAATACTTAGTTTCTAATTTCGATCAAAATGATATTAGTACTTATGGTTTAACGTTTGGAATTACAGAGTATAGTAAGTCCTCTTATTATTTTACTTCTATTGTTGTAGAAAAGAATAAGCAACCAGAAATGATAGGTAATTTTAAAACTAGAGATACTTATAACTTACTGTATGCAAAAAACTTCGACCCGAATACAAGACAGTATTTAATGCATGTTCAAGATGTAGATAAAGTAGAGTTACCTGGTTTATTAATGGAACTGAGTCAGTTGTATTTTGATCAGTTAGGAAGCGAGGTAGAAGATGAGATGACAGTTTCAGCTAAAAAAGAAACAAAGGAGCTAGAAGTGTATCAATGCCAAGACTGTTTTACTATTTATGATGAGGCTTATGGAGATGCGACTCAAAATATTCCTAAAAATACATTATTTTCTGAACTACCAGAAGATTATATTTGTTCTCTCTGTGAGGCACCAAAAGAAATTTTTGAAAAGAAAGTTTTAATAAAGTAAATACGTTCTTTTAAAAGTATAATATTAAAAATCTTTTATGACTAATAAAAATTCTTCAAAAACCAATTTACAAGTTTCTTCTTCAGGAAGTATGGTTTGTGGTGTTTGTAATAATGAAGAATGCTTAGTGCATGCACATGCAGATGTTTTATTAAATACAGAAACCACCAGAAACAATAGAATAATTAAATGCAAAAAAGGGCAGCAATTTATTATTGAAGGCGCCCCTGTAAATGGACTTTTTTTTATTAAAAGTGGTGTTGTAAAAGTGTTTAGAACTGGTATTAACGGAAGAGAACAAATTGTGCGTTTTGCTAAGCCTTGTGAAATAGTTGGGCATCGTGGTTTTGGAACTCAAGAATACTATTCTATTGGTGCAATTGCTTTACAGGATACAGAATTGTATTATTTTTCTAAAGAACAAATGCAAGAAAAATTAATGGAAAACACTCGTTTTTCTTATAATATGATGTTGTTTTATGCTAATGAACTGAATAGAAGTGAAAACAAAATAAAATCTATTTCTCAAATGACGGTTCGTGAGCGAGTTATAGATTCTTTATTGTACATCCATAGAAAATTTGGCGATTTAAAAGGTTTTTTAAATTTGCCATTAAGCAGAAAAGAGTATGCAGATTATGCAGGTACTACAGAGGAACAGGTAATTCGTGTTTTTTCTGCACTTAAAAAAGAAGACTTAATTACAACTAGAGGAAAAAAAATTGCTATTGCTAATATTAGTAAGTTAAGAAAAGAAATAGACGATCATAACTATTTTTTAGATAGTTAAATACTACGTATTTCTATTTGTAGTATAATTTCCTGTTTTTTATCAGTTTTTACAGTGTCTTAAAAAGCTGTTTTCAAGTATTTTATCTCATGTTTTAATAAGAAGTCGTCCTATATATTTGTAATAAGTAAGTATTAATACTTATTTTATTTAACTAATCAACAAATATATCCATGGATGCAAAAACAGTAACTCTTGTACAAGACTCTTTTGAAAAAGTAAGACCTATAGCTGCAACTGCAGCAGAAATTTTTTATACAAAGTTATTTGAGTTAGATCCAGCTTTAAAACCATTATTTCCAAGTGAAAAAGAGGCTATGGCTTCGCAAGGAAATAAGTTAATGACTATGTTAGGTGCGGCTGTTGCAGGCTTAAGTAATATAGAAGCATTAATTCCTGTTTTAGAAGATTTAGGAAAAAGGCATGTAGATTATAATGTTGAACCTTCTCATTACGATACTGTTGGAGCTGCATTATTGGGTACTCTAGAAGCTGGCTTAGCTGATGATTTTACTCCAGAAGTAAAAGAAGCTTGGGCAGGAGTTTACGGAACTATGGCTAATGTAATGATTGAAGCTGCTTATTAATAAATTTAAAAACTATTATATTATGAAAACTACACTAAAAAAATATGCAATTGCTTGTTCGGTAACTTTGGCGTTGGCCTCATGTGGAGGTGTTCCTGAAGAAAAAACTACTTCAGAAAATGTATTTTCTGTAGAAGAAGTTTTAGAAATGGTAGCTAAAGAAAATGATGTTACAAGAACATTATATACAAAAGCTATTGTTGGTAAAGGTAAAAAACAGGGAATGAAATTTGATGAAGATTGGAGAAAAGATGACGTTGAAGCAGGGCCTTTGCCAGCTTTATTTTTAAGAGGTGTTGCATCTAGTATTCAAAAAAGTCCTGTTCCATTAGGGTTGTATTTAGGATCAGATTTTCCAATAAATGCGGCTAATAAATTCGAAGGGAAACAAGCAACATTATTTGAAGACATTAAGAAAGATCAACAGCCTAAGTTTTTTTACGATGAAAGTCAAAAATTACACACAGCAATGTTTGCCGATCTAGCTAGTGCAAAAGCTTGTGTTTCTTGTCATAACGATCATTCTCAAACCTCAAAATCAGATTGGAAATTAGGAGATGTAATGGGAGCTACTACTTGGCAATATCCTAAAGACTCTTTAACATATAAAGAAACAATTGCGGTTTTAAATTCTTATGCAGAAGGAACTGTAGATATCTATAAAGCATATTTAGATGAGGTTGAAAATTTTGAGAAAAGTGAGAAGCCAGAAATTGGAGATAAATGGCCTGCAGAAGGTAAATATTTGCCAACAGCAGAAGTGTTCTTAGATAGCGTTAAAAAGATTTCTTCTTATGAAACAATGGTGGTATTGGCATCAAAAAAGTAAGATTTAAACGAGAAAAAGCATTTTCTAGAAAAATTTATGATAGTAATTAGTGGTAATAGAACATCTTTAATTGGTTTAGTTTTACTTGCTTTATTTTTTGTGCAGTTCTTTTTAAATCTAGAATGGAACTGGTTGTTTCAACTACAACAAGAAGAAATGTACAAAAGGTGGTCTGGTTTGTTTTTAGCTTTATTTATAGTGTTTCAATGGCTGTTAACATTAACCAGAGTTATAAAAAAATGGAGAGTACATAACTTAAAAATGCAAAACCTACATAAGTGGTTGGGTGCTTTAAGTCCTTTGTTTTTTTACATTCATAGTATGGATTTAGGCTATGGATATTTACTACTACTATCATACGTTTTTCTAACAAATGCATTGTTAGGCTATATTAATTTAGATGTTGTTAAAAACAATAGTGAGCTTTTGTTTAAAGGTTGGATGATTGTGCATGTGGCGCTTTCTCTAATTGTAACCTTTCTGTTGTTTTTTCATATTTCTATGGTTTTTTACTACAAATAAATATTTTATTATGAAATTATTAGTTAAAGATGTTGTTAAAGAAACAAATGATGCAGTAAGTATTTGTTTTAAAAATGGAAACCTTTTTAAAAAGGTAAAGTATAAACCAGGACAATTTGTAACACTGCATTTTAATATCGATAATCAAACACATAAAAGAGCATATTCTTTTAGCAGTAATCCTTATACAGACAAAGATTTAAAAGTTACTATTAAAAAGGTAGATAAAGGTTTGGTATCTAATTATGTGCACAACAATTTAAAAGTTGGCGATAAATTAGATTTTGATAATCCAACTGGAATGTTTTATGTAGAGCCAAAAAATGCTACAAAAAAACAATATGTTTTATTTGCTGCGGGTAGTGGAATTACACCAATGTTTTCTATTGTAAAATCTGTTTTAAGTCAAGATGATACTTCTAAAATATTACTGATTTATGCAAATAAAGATATGGACTCTATTATTTTTCATAAAGAAGTAAATGAGTTGCAAAAAAAACATAAAGAAAATTTTGCAGTAGAACATATTATTGGAGCAAATAAAAGTCATATTGGTAAGTATCATAAAGGTAGAGTATCTGGTGCTTTGTTAAATACTATATTTTCAAAATATAAAATAGACCTCCATCAAAACGAATTTATGATTTGTGGACCTTCTGGTTATATGGATGCAGTTCAAGCAATTCTTCAAGAAAATAATATAGCAAAAGAAAAAATTAAGCTAGAAGCTTTTAAAGCAAAAGAAGTTGAGCCTTCAGGTAAAAATTTATCAAGTAGTGTAACTTTAAAATACAAAGGCAAAGACCATGTTATGCAATTGAATGGAGATAAATCTATTTTGCAACAAGCAATGTCTAATAATGTTGCACTACCTTATTCCTGTAAATCAGGAATGTGTTCTACTTGTAAAGCAAGGTGTGTAGAAGGTAAGATAAAGATGACTGAAGGGCATTTTTTACCGCAAAAAGAGGTAGATGCAGGTAATATACTTACTTGTATAAGTTATGCGGAAAGCGAAAAAATAGTTTTAGAAATTTAAGAATTAAACTTATATGTTTAAAGTTAGTCCTTTACGAAAAAGGCAATTTTTTGGAATTCTTACAGGTTTAGCTTTAGCAATTCCATTGGTGTTTTTTTTAAATACAGATGCGGCAGAAAGCTATGTTTCTTTAGGTCCAATGAATACAGGTCACGAAGAATTGACTTGTGTTTCATGTCATGCAGATGCTAAAGGTAATTTAATGCAGCAACTGCAGTCTAATTTTTCTCATACATTTGGTGCAAGAAAAGAAGGCGTAGATTTTGGTACAAAAGATGTAACAGTAGACAATTGTTTACAATGTCATGATAGGCCAAATGACAGGCATCCTACACATCGTTTTTCTGAGCCAAGATTTAAGGATGCTATTAAAAATATAGATGCAACTACATGTATTACTTGTCATAAAGAACACAATAGCGAGCGTGTTTCGGTTACTCCTGTTAACTACTGTATGAATTGTCATGAAACGCTAAAGGTAGAAAATGATCCTATAGACATTTCTCACGAAGAGTTGATTGCTAGCAAAGAATGGTTTACCTGTATTCAGTGTCACGATTTTCATGGTAATCATAAATATGCGGTTCCAAAAAAATTAAAAGATACCATCCCTATGACAAAACTTCAAGAGTATTTTAAAGGAGGGGAAGATCCTTTTGGTGATGATAAAAAATACCTTGCATTATCTCTTGAAGAATGGATGAATAAATTTTCTAAGTAGTTGGAGTGCTGTATTACTTAATTTTGTAGTTACTCTTTATTAAAATGGTGTTTTTTTTAAAACTTTAATAATGAATATTTTATTTAAAAAACATGTGTATATATCATGTTTTTTTATGTTTTTTATTAGTAAATAATATGGTTTTAAGATTTGTTTTATTTTGATTTATAACAGTAGTTTTGCTGGTGTTAAGTATTAATACGTAGTAAAACTAAATTTCATGAGTGTTCTCAGTCAAAAATCAACAAAATTAGAATTATTAAATTTTAAAAACCCTTCTACAAAAACATTCTGGATAACTTCAATATCCTTTTTTCTTTGTTTTTTCTCTTGGTTTGGTATTGTTCCTTTTATGCCAGATGTAGTTAAAGATTTAGGGTTAACTCCAGATCAAAAATGGAATTCAATAATTTTAGCAGTCTCAGGAACTGTTTTTGCTAGGCTTCTTATTGGTAAATTATGTGATAAGTATGGGCCACGTTTGTGTTATACATATATGCTTATGCTGGGAGCAATACCTGTTATTGCTATTGGTTTTGTGCAAACTCCAATGCAATTTTTAATTTGTAGACTATTTATTGGATTTATAGGAGCTTCTTTTGTAATAACTCAAGTACACACTTCTATTATGTTTGCACCAAATATTGTAGGTACAGCTAATGCTACCTCTGCAGGTTGGGGTAATCTTGGTGGTGGAGCTAACCGATTAGGCATGCCAATTATTGCTGGATTGGTAATAAGTTTAGGAATTGCTGATCAAGCGAACGCGTGGAGATATTCTATGATAATTGCAGGTGTAGTTTGTTTCTTAATGGGAATAGTGTATTATTTCTTTACAACAGATACATTAGATGGTAACTATAAAGAGTTAAGAGATTTAGGAAAGCTACCGCAAAAGAAAAAAGATGAAGTAGGTTTTTTAGAAGTGTTGAAAGATTATAGAGTTTGGATTTTATTTATTGTTTATGCGGCTTGTTTCGGTATGGAGCTTACTGTTTATGGTACAATGGATGATTATTTACAAAATACATTTCAGTTATCTAGAACAACCGCAGGAAATATAGTTTTGTCATTTGCATTGATGAATATTTTTGCAAGAACTTTAGGTGGCGTTTTTGGTGATAAGTTTGGTAAAAAGAAAGGTTTGTATGGAAGAGTAATTTTCCTAACAATCATTTTAGCTATTGAAGGTGTTATGTTAACTACTTTTTCTACAATTACTTATTTACCGCTAGCTATAGGTTTTTTAATACTATTTAGTTTATCTGTTCAAATGGCAGAAGGGGCAACGTTTTCTGTTGTTCCATTTATTAATAAAAAGGCAATTGGTTCTATTTCTGGAATTGTTGGGGCTGGTGGAAATGTAGGTGCTTTTTGTGCTGCAATTTTATTAAAATCGAAATCTGCAGTTGCAGAGCAGTTGGCTATTCAATCAAATTCTGGAAAGACACAAGAAATTATAGATGCGGCGCAAGCATCTGCATCTTCAAGTGCAGTTTCTAGTGGATACTTAGTTATTGGAATTTTGGTAGTTTTTACAGCTTTAATTTCTTTAAGTATTAAATTTTCTACAGAAGATGAAAAAGAAATTGCAGGAGAATTAAATCTACTTACATCTAAGTAGGTGTTTTAATTTACTGAAAGTCAAAATTATATATTAAAAACCTGTTTTAGAACAGGTTTTTTTGTGGATTAAAAAGAGCTTTTAATATAGTAATTTACATAAGTAGTAATATATTCTACGTATATATTTGTCAAATAAATAAGTATTAATACGTAGATAACTAAATCAGAACTTATGAAATCTCTATTTAAAAAATCAATTTTCATTTTACCTGTAGCAATGCTGATGTTTGCTTGTGGAGGTAAAGAAACAAAAAAGTCAACTACAACAGTTGAAGCAAAAACAAGTAAAACAAAACAGTTGGCAATTGAGAAGCCTCAGTTGACTTTTGGTTTTATTAAATTAACAGATATGGCACCTTTAGCTATTGCTAAAGAAAAAGGATTCTTCGAAGATGAAGGGTTGTTTGTTTCTGTTGAAGCACAGTCTAACTGGAAAAACGTGTTAGATAGAGTAATAGATGGTCAATTAGACGGTTCTCATATGTTAGCAGGTCAGCCAATTGCTGCAGGTGCAGGTTTTGGTCGTCAAGCAGAATTAGTAACTCCTTTTTCTATGGATTTAAATGGAAATGGTATTACAGTTTCTAACGATGTTTGGTCTAAAATGAAGCCAAATGTTCCTAAGGACGGAAGTGGAAAACCAATTCACCCAATTAAAGCAGATGCTTTAAAACCAGTTATTGATGAATACAAAAATAACGGTAAAGCGTTTAAAATGGGAATGGTATTTCCAGTATCAACGCACAACTACGAAATTAGATATTGGTTAGCTGCAGCTGGAATTCACCCAGGAATGTACACTAAAGAAAATGTACAAGGTCAAATTGATGCAGAGGTATTATTATCTGTAACTCCTCCGCCACAAATGCCAGCTACTTTAGAAGCAGGAACTATCTACGGATATTGTGTAGGAGAGCCTTGGAACCAACAAGCGGTATTTAAAGGAATTGGTGTTCCTGTAACAACAAACTACGATATCTGGAAGAACAACCCAGAAAAAGTATTTGTAA
>CAYPHE010000043.1:0-13230 GCA_964410075.1 uncultured Polaribacter sp. | reverse complement strand
GTTTTTAATTCCGTACATAGAAGCTTTTACAGCATCATCACCCAAATCTTCAGTTTGCGAACTTGGGTCTACAACTCCACCAGCCTGTTGGTGTCCAAAACGGTATATTGGGTTGCCTGCTTTTTCTAAAATCCATTGATCTAAAATTGGCTTTTCTTCTTTAGCAGTTTTGTCTAAAATTGGTTTATATCCCCAAGCAATTGCATGTTTATCATAAGGACCAATATTAGGCATTAAAGCTACACCTTTATCTTCTGGTTGAGCAATATAGTTGAAACGGGCATAGTCCATAATAGACGGAGCTGTTCCATATTTTTTAGTAAAACTAGCCGAACGTAAAGAATCTACAGGGTAAGCCACAGAACTTCCCATATTATGAGGCAAGCCTAAAGTATGGCCAACTTCATGAGAAGAAACAAAACGAATCAAACGCCCCATAACTTCAGTTTTAAATTCATTTCCTCTGGCTTCAGGATTTATAGCTGCAGTTTGAATAAAAAACCAGTTTTTTAACAACGTCATTACGTTATGATACCAGTTGATATCTGACTCTAAAATCTCTCCAGATCTAGGATCACTAACGTGAGGTCCGTTTGCATTTGGTATTGGAGAAGCCAAATAGCGCACTACAGAATAACGCACATCTTCTGGACTCCAATCTGGGTCTTCTTCTTTACTTGGAGGATCTTTTGCAATAATTGCATTTTTAAAACCTGCAGCCTCAAAAGCAACTTGCCAATCGTTAATCCCTTGTTTTATAAAAGGTACCCATTCTTTTGGGGTAGCTCTATCTACATAATAAACAATTTGTTTTTTCGGCTCAACTAACTCACCTCTTTTAAATTTTTCAATATCTTCTTCTTTAACTTCTAAACGCCATCTGTCTAAAAATCGAAGTGTTTTACTTTTTTGTGCGGTCAAACCGTAATCAGTTTGGCTTCTAGCAAACCAACCTACACGCTCATCAAAATAACGTCGCTTCATAGGTTCTTTTGGCAACAAAATCATAGAATTACTCATTTCTAAAGTAATAGAACCAACGGCACTATTTGAAGGAGCTTTGTTAGCAAAATACGTTTTTACATGTCTAAATTCAACGTTTTTTGGGTAGCTGCTAATTCTTTCTATATAAGAACGACTTGCATCTAAACGACTAACCTGATAACTCTTTCTTAAAAAAGAAGGAAAACCTAAAGGTTTTACATCACTGGTTAGCAATTGAGTTCCGTCAATAACTGTAGAAATACTGTCTTTACCAATAGCTTTTATAGGAAATGAAAATAGAATAGGTTCTAAGTTAGAATTTACAACAGCTTCATGCACTGGTAAAACAGTATCTGCAACAATGTTGTGAGAAACAATTCTTAGCAATATGTTTTTATTTTTCTTCTCCCAACGTAAAACTTGTGTATTAGTTTTTCCTCCTCCAAAACCAATTCCTGAAGCAGTTTTTGCAATTCTAGTAACCATTAATAATTCTCTTTTTAAAAGAGAATCAGGTATTTCAAATAAATAGGTTTGGTCTTTTTTATGGATATCAAATAAACCCTTATCTGTAGTAAACTCTTTGGTAACAACTTTACCATAAGGTTGAATAGCTCCTTTTTTGGGTTTCGGTTTTGGTCTTACAGAAGTAATCGATTTCTTTTTTTTCTTCTTCCAAAATTGGGCTTCTGTAGTATGTGAAAACCCAAAAATTGCAAATGCAATTAGCAGATGACTGAATAATTTTCTCGTTAACATTTATGAAATAATTTAAGGTTAGCAATTTATAAGATATATAATTGTCTATCCTTAAATAATTGTTAAAGAGATTTTTTTTTGATTGAAAATTTTACTCTAAAAAATGATGAAATAGATATATAAAAAAACCTCTTTTGAAAATATACATTTTCAAAAGAGGTTTTAAACATTTAAAGTAATATCGAATTATAATTTAAAAGCGGTTTTTACTTTGTCTACATAATCTAACTTTTCCCAAGTAAATGTTTCTACTTCCTCAGAAATAGTTTCTCCCATTGGATTTGTAAAAGTTACGGTTTTAATTTCTGGAGTTCTTCCCATATGACCATAAGCAGCAGTATCAGAATAAATAGGAGTTCTTAATTTTAATCGTTGTTCTATAAAATAAGGACGCATGTCAAAAATTTCTTCAACTATTTTGCTAATTTCTCCATCTGTTTTGTCAATAGTTGCGGTTCCATAAGTTTCTACATTTATACTTGTAGGCTTTGCTACACCAATGGCATAAGAAACCTGAACTAAAACTTCTTTACATAAACCAGCAGCAACTAAGTTTTTTGCAATGTGTCTTGTTGCATACGCTCCAGATCTATCTACTTTACTTGGGTCTTTTCCAGAAAATGCTCCACCTCCATGTGCGCCTTTACCTCCATAAGTGTCTACAATAATTTTTCTTCCTGTTAAACCAGTATCTCCATGAGGTCCACCGATAACAAAAATTCCTGTTGGATTGATATGATACGTAATATTATCGGTAAATAATTTTTGAATATGAGTAGGAAGCTTTGCAACTACTCTAGGAATCAAAATTTCAACAATATCTTTTTTAATTTTTGCAAGCATTACTTCTTCCGATTCATCAAAATCATCATGTTGCGTAGAAATTACGATTGCGTCAATTCTTTGAGGAACATTATTGTCAGAATATTCTATAGTAACCTGACTTTTTGCATCAGGTCTTAAATAAGTAATATCTTTGTTTTCTCTTCTTAATTCAGCCAATTCCTTCAATAGCCTGTGAGACAATTCTAAAGCCAAAGGCATATAGTTTTCAGTTTCATCAGTAGCATAACCAAACATCATTCCTTGGTCTCCAGCACCTTGTTCTTCTGGTTTCGAACGATCAACTCCTTGATTAATATCTGGAGATTGTTCATGTATTGCAGATAAAACTCCACAAGAGTTTCCATCAAACATATATTCGCCTTTGGTGTAACCAATTTTGTTAATTACATCTCTAGCAATTTTTTGAACATCTAAGTATGTTTTCGATTTTACTTCTCCAGCCAATACTACTTGACCGGTGGTTACCAAAGTTTCGCAAGCTACTTTACTTTGCTTATCAAAAGCTAAAAAATTATCTATTAAAGCGTCAGAAATTTGATCTGCAACTTTATCAGGGTGCCCTTCTGATACACTTTCTGAGGTAAATAAATACGACATATTATTTCTTTTTTATATTGAAATTTGTCGGAAAAAAATTAAAAAATTGCAGGCAACTATAAACAAGTAGTATTTACCGTTTTAGCATTTTTGTAATACTGAACTTGTTTCAGTATCTGAGGTTGCAATCAGTTCAAATTTTTCCTCTGTTTGTAGGTGCAAATTTATAGCTAAAAATTGAATTGAAATATTTTTTTATAAATTATTTGGATATTAACTTTTTCTGTTGCAATATTTGTAAAACGAAAAAGTTCTATAACTTATTTACAAAGTGTTATCAAGAAAGGTGGAGGGAATAGACCCATAGAAACCTTAGCAACCTGCCAACTTGGAAAAGGTGCTACATTCTAGCTGTAATTTTTTTCAGTATAGATAACAAAAACAAACTTTTAAATCGATAAAAGTTTTTTCTTCATAACATTTTTCTAATAAGACATCAATTTGATATTGATGGATTTTGTAGTTCAAAAAAATAATTAACTAAAAAAACAAGAAAAATGAGTACACAGAAATTAGCAACAAACGCATTACATGCAGGTCATGATGTAAAAGCAAACGGAGGAGCAAGAGCTATTCCTATTTATCAAACAACATCTTATGTGTTTAACGATACAGAGCATGCTGCAAATCTTTTTTCATTAAAAGAATTAGGCTTTATTTACACTAGATTAAATAATCCAACCAATCAAATTTTACAAGAACGTCTAGCAGCTGTAGAAGGCGGAATTGGAGCGGTTGTTTTTGCATCGGGTACAGCTGCAATTGCAACAGGATTAATGACCTTGTTAAAAGCTGGAGATCATATTGTTGCTTCTAGTAGCTTGTATGGAGGAACATTTAACTTATTAAATACAACTTTACCTAGATTAGGTATTACAACTACTTTTGTAGATGCATCTAAGCCAGAAGAGTTTGGTAAAGCTGTTCAAGAAAATACAAGAGCATTTTTTGTAGAATCTTTAGGAAATCCTAAACTTGATGTATTGGATTTAGAAGCGATTTCTGAAGAGGCTAAAAAAGCGGAAGTGCCTTTTATTGTAGATAACACAGTGGCAACACCGGCATTGTTAAACCCAATTAAACACGGAGCAAACATTGTTATTCACTCTTTAACAAAATATATTGGAGGACAAGGAACTTCTTTAGGAGGAGCTATAATTGATGCAGGAACATTTAACTGGGCAAATGGAAAATTTCCAGAATTTACAGAGCCATCTGCAGGTTATCACGGATTAAAATATTACGAAGCTTTAGGAGCTGCTTCTTATACCTTTAAATTAATTTTAGAAGGGTTACGTGATTTTGGTGGAGCATTAAGTCCAACAAACGCATTTAATATTTTACAAGGATTAGAAACGTTACCTGTTCGTATTCAACAACATTCTAAAAATGCTTTAGAATTGGCAAAATGGTTAGAAGCACAAGAAGAAGTAGCATGGGTAAACTATCCTGGTTTAGAAAGTAGTAAATACAAAAGCTTAGCAGATAAATACTTGCCAAATGGGCAAAGTGGAATTGTAACTTTTGGACCAAAAGGAGGTTTTGAAGCAGCTAAAAAAATATCTGATGCAACAAAAGTATTCTCTTTGTTGGCCAATATTGGAGATACAAAATCTTTAATTATTCACCCAGCAAGTACAACACACCAACAATTAACGGAAGAAGAGCAATTGAATGCTGGAGTTTCTCAAGATTTAATTCGTTTATCTGTAGGTATTGAAGATATTGAAGACTTAAAAGCAGATTTAACAGCGGCTTTTTCAGAAATAAATTAGTATAAATACCCTTCAGGTTTTTTAAACCTGAAGGGATATATTCATTATAGTTTTTAAGAATTTTTGCGGGAATTTATCTTTATATGAAACATCCACTACAACATATTAAAATAAAAAACTTTACAACCGAGTCTGGTGTAAAAACAGATGAACTGAATTTAAGTTATCAAGTTTTTGGACAAGATTTAGGTACTGCACCTGTCATTTTAATAAATCATGCATTAACGGGTAATAGCCATGTTGCAGGTAAAGATGGTTGGTGGCAAGATATTGTTGGTGCAGCAAAAGCAATAGATACTGCTATTTATACCATATTATCGTTTAATATTCCTGGAAATGGTTTTGATGGTTTTGTAATTGATAATTATAAAGATTTTATTGCTAGAGATATTGCTACTATTTTTTTAGAAGGATTATCACTTTTAAAAATTGAAAAACTCTTTGCATTAATTGGTGGTTCTTTAGGTGGAGGAATTGCTTGGGAAATGATGGTCATCAATAATAAATTAACCAAACATTTTATTCCTGTAGCTACAGATTGGAAGTCTACAGATTGGTTAATTGCCAATTGTCAAATTCAAGAACAGTTTTTAGTAAACTCTAAAAATCCTGTGCACGATGCGCGCATGCATGCAATGCTGTGCTACAGAACACCAGAATCTTTTAAAGAACGTTTTCATCGCTCTAAAAAAGAAAACTCTACCTTTTTTAATGTAGAAAGTTGGTTGTTGCACCATGGTAAAAAGTTACAAGAACGTTATCAATTGTCTTCTTATAAGTTAATGAATCAATTGTTAAAAAGCATTGATGTTACTAAAGGAAATGCAGAAAACGAAATTAACTTAGATGCAATTGAAGCCAATATTCATATTATAGGTGTAGATTCTGATTTGTTTTTTACTGCGGAAGAGAATAAAGAAACACATAAAAAATTAGCACTAACCAAAGCAAACGTAACATATAGCGAAATCAATTCGGTACATGGTCATGATGCATTTTTAATTGAATACGATCAATTAGAAAAAATAATTGCGCCAATTTTTAATCCAGATTTTAAAGAGAAAAAAATAAAAATCTTAAAATTTGGAGGAAAATCTTTAGCAAATGGAGAAGGTATTAACAATACCATCGACATTATAAAAAATAAGGTTGAAGCAAAAGAAAAAATAGCTATTGTAGTTTCTGCTAGAGGAAATACAACCGACGATTTAGAAGAAGTAATTCAGCTGGCTGCAAGTAAAAAAGCGTACCAAGAAAAACTAAATCAAATAAAAGAAAACCAAAGTATAACTGGGTTAAAAGTTGATTTTTCGGTAGAATTTAATCAATTAGAAACGTTACTAGAAGGTATTTATTTGTTAGGCGATTTTAGTCTAAAAGTAAAAGACGAAATTTTAGCACAAGGAGAAATAATTGCAGCTAAAACAGTTACTTTATTATTAGAGAAAAATAAAATAGCTGCAAATTATACAGATACAAGAGGTTTATTGGTTACCGATGAAAATTTTGGTAATGCACAACCCATTAATGCCATTTCATCAGAAAAAATTAGTAACTATTTTAAGAAAAATAATTCGAAAATTAACGTGGTAACTGGTTTTATTGCAGCAACAAAAAATAATGAAACGACTACTTTAGGTAGAAACGGTAGTAATTATTCAGCCGCATTACTAGCCAATTATTTAGATGCAGCAGAGTTACAAAATTACACGCATGTTAATGGAATATTTACCGCAGATCCTAAATTAGTTTCAGACGCTGAAAAGATAAAAGAATTGTCTTTTTCAGAAGCAAATGAGTTGGCTACTTTCGGAACAAGATTATTGCATGCAAAAACCATTATTCCTTTAGTAGAAAAAAACATCAACTTACGCATTTTAAATACGTTTAATAAAGAAGATAAAGGCACTTTAATTACATCAGAATCTTCAGAAAAAGGCATCAAAACCATATCTACAATAGATAATGTAGCCCTGTTAAATTTTGAAGGAAGAGGTTTGTTGGGTAAAGTAGGTGTAGATGCTCGAATTTTTAAAGTATTGAGCGATCATAACATCAGCGTAAGCATAATTTCTCAAGGTTCATCAGAAAGAGGAATTGGTTTTGTGGTAAATATGTATGATGCCGAAAAAGCAGTAAACGCCTTAGAAAAAGAGTTTGAAAACGATTTTCAATCACAAGACGTTCATCAAATTTCGGTAATAAAAGATGTAGCGGTAATTTCTATTATTGGTCAAAATTTAAGCGATTTTCACAATCCTTTTAATGCTTTAATAAAAAATCAAATTGTTCCGTTGTTGTTTAATAATACAGTAACGGGTAAGAACGTAAGTCTAGTTGTTAAAGAAAAAGAATTGCATAAAGCGGTTAATGTAATTCACGGACAAGTTTTTGGAATTGCAAAGAAGATTAATATAGCCATTTTTGGAAAAGGAACTGTTGGAGCCACATTAATAGATCAAATTTTAGAAAATACAGAGGCGGTTTTAAAACGAAGAAAAATTCAATTGAATGTTTTTGCAGTGGCTAATTCTAAAAAATTATTACTAGTTAAAAATGGAGTATCTAAAAATTGGAGTAAAAATTTACTGGAAAAAGGATCGGAAAATACTACGATTACAGATATTATAGATTTTGCCAAACAACATCACTTTGAAAATTTAATTGCAGTTGATAATACGGCGAGTGTTGCTTTTGTAGAAAACTACATTCCATTAATAGAAGCAGGTTTCGATTTGGTTTCTTGTAATAAAATTGCCAATACATTGTCTTTTGATTTTTATAAAGAATTACGTGTAAAATTAAAAAACTACAAAAAGCAATACCTGTACGAAACTAATGTTGGTGCTGGTTTACCATTAATTGATACCATTCGGTTATTGCATGAATCTGGAGAAAATATCACCAAAATTAGAGGTGTTTTTTCGGGGAGTTTAAGCTATATATTTAATACGTTTTCAGAAAAGAACGTTTCATTTTCTAACGTTTTAGGAGAAGCTATTGACAATGGTTTAACCGAGCCAGACCCAAGAGAAGATCTTGGAGGAAACGATGTGGCTAGGAAACTACTTATTTTAGCTAGAGAATTAGATTTAGAAAATGAGTTTGATGATGTTAAAATTAAAAACTTGATTCCAGAAAATTTAAGAGAAGGAACTGCAAATGAGTTTCTTGAAAAAACAGATTTGTTAAATGATGAATATGAGCAAATAAAATCAAACCAAAAACCTAATTTTGTATTAAGATATATTGGCGAATTAAGTGGTGATTTATCTCAAAACAAAGGTGATTTAGCAGTAAAATTAGTTTCTGTTTCTAAAAATACTCCTTTGGGTTCTTTAAAAGGTTCTGATGCTATTTTCGAAATTTATACAGAATCTTACGGAGAGCAACCTATTGTTATTCAGGGTGCAGGAGCAGGATCTAAAGTAACAGCAAGAGGTGTTTTTGGAGATATTTTAAGACTAGCTAAATAATTACATGAAATGGTTGTTAGTTGATGGTTATTAGTTGTCCATCAACCATAAACTATCAGCCAAAAACAAACATACATGAAGAAAAACTTTGAAACAAATGCAATAAGAAATCAAATGGAGCGTACGCAATTTTCTGAGCATTCAACTCCATTATATTTAACATCGAGTTTTGTTTTTGAGGATGCAGAAGAAATGAGAGCTTCTTTTGCAGAAGAAAAAGAACGCAATTTATACAGTCGTTTTTCAAATCCCAACACATCAGAATTTGTAGATAAAGTTGTGCAGATGGAAGGTGCAGAAACAGGCTATGCTTTTGCTACAGGAATGGCGGCTATTTTTTCCTCTTTTGCAGCGCTGTTAAATGCTGGAGATCATATTGTTTCTTGCCGTTCTGTTTTTGGGTCAACACATGCAATGTTTACCAAGTATTTACCAAAATGGAATATAGAAACTTCTTATTTTAAGATTGATGAAGTAGCTATTGTAGAAAGTTTAATTAAAGAAAATACAAAGATTCTTTATATAGAAACACCAACAAACCCTGCGGTAGATATTTTAGATATGGAAGCAATTGGCAAAATCGCCAAAAAACACAATCTTATTTTTATTGTAGATAACTGCTTTGCAACACCGTACATTCAGCAACCCATAAAATTTGGTGCAGATTTGGTTATTCATTCTGCAACTAAACTTATGGATGGTCAAGGTAGAGTTTTAGGAGGGATAACTGTTGGTAAAAAAGAGCTAATTAGAGAAATTTATCTATTTGCTAGAAATACTGGTCCTGCAATGTCTCCTTTTAACGCCTGGGTTTTGTCAAAAAGTTTAGAAACATTAAGTGTTCGTGTAGAAAAACATTGTGAAAACGCTTTACAATTAGCAAAATCTTTAGAGAATAATGCCAATGTAGCGTCGGTAAAATATCCTTTTTTAGAATCGCACCCGCAATATAAAGTTGCCAAAAAGCAAATGAAATTAGGCGGTAACATTGTGGCTTTTGAAATTAAAGGAGGAATAGAAGCGGGTAGAAAATTTCTAAACAATATTAAAATGTGTTCTCTTTCTGCTAATTTAGGAGACACACGTACTATAGTAACACATCCATCATCAACCACGCATGGTAGACTATCTGAAGAAGACCGATTAGAAGTTGGTATTACAAAAGGGTTAGTTCGTATTTCAGTTGGTTTAGAAAATGTATCAGATATTATTTTAGATATAGAACAGGCACTTGCTAATGTTTAGTAATAAAAAAATATATCAAGTAGATGCCTTTACAGAGGTTCCTTTTAAAGGAAATCCTGCTGCAATAATGGTTTTAGAAAATGAAGTTGCAGAAAACTGGATGCAAAGTGTTGCTTCAGAAATGAATCTTTCTGAAACAGCTTTTGTATTAAAAAAAGGTGATTTATTTGAAATAAGATATTTTACGCCAACAGTAGAAATCCCACTTTGTGGACATGCTACTCTAGCTTCTGCCCATATTTTATTTGAATTGGGGATTGTTAATGCTAACGATACCATTAAGTTTCAGGCTAAAGGAGGTTTACTGTTAGTAAAAAATATTGATGGTTACATTGCCATGGAATTCCCCGAATACAATTTTAAACCAATTAAAGTTCCAAATCATTTTAAAGAATTGGTCGGTTTTCAACCTTCATCAATGTACAAAAGTGATGGTAATTGGGTAATTGCTATTGCTGAATCTCAAGAGCAAATAAGAATTTGCGCACCAAAATTTCAAAGATTAGAAACTTTTGGATTAGGGCATTTAATAATTACTGCTGCTAGTACAGACTCTACTATAGATTTTGTAGTGCGTTGTTTTGTGCCCGAAACCGGAATTAATGAAGACCCTGTAACAGGTTCTGCGCATTGTGTTTTAGCTCCATTATGGAGTGGACTATTAAATAAGACTAATATGACCTCTCATCAAATTTCTAAAAGAGGAGGTAAATTGTTAGTTTCTTACAGAAATAATAGTGTAGAAATTAAAGGAAAAGCCACGACTATTTTTGAAGGTTTTTTAAAAATCTAGGCAAATACTTGTTGGTAATAAGTTAAAATTAAGCCAATAAAGCTTTTTTTAAATAATTTTAGCAACAATCCTTAAAATTGGTTAACCAATTTTAAGGATTGTTGCGTAATTTTGTTTTTATTTTAATTCAGAATTAAATCGGTCTTTATGTTGGCGAAAAATAGTATAAAAATTCTATGTTTAAATTGCTTATTTATTTTAGCGTATTCTTGTGATAATAAAGAAAGTAAAGAGGTTAAAGAGGTTGTTGAAGAAGAAATTATAGAATCTGGTCAATTAGATCCTGATGTTGCACCTTCAAAAAACTTCGATTTGACTACTTGGAATTTAAGTATTCCTGATAACAATGGAAGTGGAAGAGCAACAACAATAACAGCAATTAGACTCAATTCCAATTACGAAAACTCAAATTATTTTTTTACAGCTTTAGATGGAGGTATGGTTTTTAAATGTCCAATAAAAGGTTTTAAAACTTCACAAAATACAAGTTATACTAGAGTTGAACTTAGAGAAATGCTTCGTGGTTTTAATACAAGTATAGAAACACAAGGTGTAAATAGAAATAATTGGGTTTTTGGTTCGGCTCCAGAAGCAGATAAGAATGCAGCAGCAGCTTTTGATGGAACATTGACAGCAACTTTGGCTGTAAATCATGTTACTAGAACAGGGAGTAGTAGTCAGGTTGGTCGTGTTATTATAGGTCAGATTCATGCTAACGATGATGAGCCGATTCGTTTATATTATAGAAAATTACCAAATAACGATTTAGGTTCTATTTATTTTGCACACGAATCTTTAAATACAGGAGAAGACCAATGGTATGAAATGATTGGTTCTAGAAGTAACAATGCGTCAAACCCAGAAGATGGTATTGCACTTCAAGAAAAATTTTCTTACACAATAAAAACGGTTAATAACCAACTAACTGTAACTATTTCTAGAGAGGGTAAAGAAGATGTTACTCATGTTTTAGATATGAGTAATAGTGGTTATGATAAAGGAGGGCAATATATGTATTTTAAAGCAGGAGTTTATATTCAAGATAATACAGGAGAAGACGATGATTTTGCCCAAGCTACTTTTTATAATTTAGAAAAATCGCATACTACAAATTAAGTTATTTTAATTTAGTTAATTTAGCAGCATGTTATCTAAAAAAACGAAATACGGCATAAAAGCACTTACTTTTTTGGCAAGACAAGAAAACAAAGAGCCTGTTCAAATTGCTACCATTTCTAAGAGCGAAAATATTTCCTTAAAATTTTTAGAAAGTATATTATTACAACTTCGAAAAAATGGTTTGCTAGCTTCCAAAAAAGGAAAAGGAGGAGGCTATTATTTACTAAAAGAACCTCATGAAATTCCTATGACTACAATTATGCGAATTTTAGAAGGACCAATTTCTATGGTGCCTTGTGTTAGTTTAAACTTTTATGAAAAATGTGATGATTGCCCAGATGAAAAAAAATGTGCTGTTCATAAGTTAATGGCGCAATTAAGAGATAGCTCTTTACAAATTTTTAGAAATACAACCTTAGCAGATTTATGTAATTGTTAAAAAATGCTAAATAACTATTTATTCGATAGTTTTTAAATTATTTCACAATAATATTCTTACCTAAAATAGATCTTAGCTATTAATCTACTAAAACTGTAGGGTAAATGTAAATATTTCTTGTTTTATGCTACTAATAATAAAAAATTAAACTAAGTTTGCATACCCTACCATGTAAATAGGGTAATAAATTAAGAAGATAATCATGATTGCTGATCAAATGATTTTTAATAAAAAGCTAGCTAACCAAAGTTTCGAAGAGGATAAAAACTCTGAAAAACCTTTAAGAAGTGTAATTAAGGCGTTGAGTTGGAGAATTGTAGGGACACTAGATACATTAGTGGTTTCTTACGTTTTAACTGGAGAAATAGCTCTAGCAACCTCAATAGCATCAGTAGATTTTTTAACAAAGTTGATTTTATATTTCTTTCACGAAAGAATCTGGAATAAAATAAAATGGGGAAAATAATGAACCTAAATTTAGAGGAAATAAATAAAGAATTACAAGGTAAAAGTCCAGCAGAAATTATTGCTTGGGCTATTTCTTTGTCAGAAAACCCAGTAATTACTACAAATTTTAGACCGTACGAAGTAGCTATTTTAAAAGCAGTTACCGAGGTTAAAAAAGATATCAAAGTAATTTGGTGTGATACAGGTTACAATACCGTACAGACTTATAAACATGCAGAAGAAATTATTCAAAAATTGAATTTGAATATTCATTTGTATGTTCCAAAGCAAACAGTTGCGCATAGAAACATTGTGTTAGGAGTACCATCTATAGATGATCCAAAACACGCAGTTTTTACAGAGCAAGTAAAACTAGAGCCATTCTCTAGAGCTATGGCAGAACATCAACCAGATGTTTGGTTTACAAACTTAAGAAAAGGGCAAACAGCTTTTAGAAATAGTATAGATGTAGTTTCTCAAAGTAAAGATGGTATTGTAAAAGTAAGTCCTTTTTACAATTGGTCTGATGAAGAATTAGATACTTATCTAGAAGAAAGAGAATTGCCGAATGAATTTACATATTTCGATCCGACAAAAGTAGAGAGTAACCGCGAATGTGGTTTACACATCTAAAAAAATATAAAAATGAGCAAAGAGACAATACAAGTAGATGCTTTAGAAAGTGAAGCAATTTTTATTTTTAGAGAAGTAGTTGCGCAGTTTGAAAAACCTGTGTTGCTGTTTTCTGGA
>CAYPHE010000042.1:9899-13589 GCA_964410075.1 uncultured Polaribacter sp. | reverse complement strand
CATCAGCAGCTTCTGCGGGAATTTTCGATAGCATTACCGCTACCACAAGTTCATCCAGAATTGTGAATTCTCCGGTTAGAATTTTTGAAGATTTTAATACATTAACAATTTTAATTTTCTTTTTATTTCCCTCTATTATTGGAGTTGCTATTTATAGAGATTATAAAAGTGAAATGCATAGCATACTGTATTCGTTTCCTTTTACTAAGACAGATTATTTGTTAGCTAAATTTTTTAGTGGTATTACCATTGTTTCTACTATTGTATTAAGCATAGCTTTAGGAATGATTATTGGATTTCGATTTCCTGGAACAAACCAAAGTATTGTAAGTTCTTTAAATATTATTGCCTATTTAAAAAACTATCTGGTTTTTATTCTGCCTAATATTTTACTTTTTGGATCCATCGTTTTTGCAATAGTAACTTTTTCCCGAAATATTGCAGCAGGTTTTATAATGGTAATTTTACTGTTCTTTTTCCAAAGTGTGTTAACAGGGGTGTTGGCTGATCCAGAAGAAGCAAAGTTACTGGCAATTTTAGATCCTTTTGGAGGAAGTTCTATAAGCTACTACACAAAATATTGGACGCCATCAGAGCAAAATACAAATGCTTTACCGTTAGGGAAATTCGTTTTTTATAACAGGTTATTATGGTTATCAATAGCTACTATTGTTTTTGGTTTGGTATTTCGATTGTTTTCATTTCATCAAAACCCGATTAAAATATCTTTTAAAAAACAAAAAGGAGAACGTGTTGTAAAATCTAATTTTAATGGAATTACAAAAATTCAATTACCAAAAATACATTTTGATTTTTCTTTTAAACAACAACTAAAAACTACGTGGAAGTTGTCTAATATTGACTTAGAATATATAATAAAGAGTTGGGCATTTTTGGCAATAGTTTTAGTTGGGTTATTATTAATGGTTGCCACTTTTTCTGAAATAGGGAATATTTACGGTACATCAACGCTACCTGTAACTTGGAAAATGTTGTCTTTTGGAAGTGTTTTGGGGCTTTCTATCTTAATCTGTACATTTTTATATGCTGGGTTGTTAATACATAGAGGTAGAATGACTAGAGCTAACCATTTGTTAGATGTTACACCAGTTTCTAATTGGGTATTATTATTTTCTAAAGTATTGGCCATTGTAAAAATGCAAGTAATATTGTTAAGTATTATTTTTGTTGCAGGAGTTTTCTTTCAAGCATATACGGGTTATTTTAATTACGAAATTGGTCATTATCTTTTTGAACTTTTCGTTTTAGATTTATTGAGATATGCCATTTGGGCATTTTTAGCAGTTTGTATACAAACTTTGTTTAAAAACCCATATTTAGGATTATTTGTTTTGCTAGTATTATTAATAGGATTACCATTATTAACTTTTATTGGAGTAGAGAGAAGTATTTTTAAGTACGGACAAGGTCCGGGATACTTGTATTCAGATATGAATGGATATAGTTCTTTACTACCTTATTTTTCTTATAAAATCTATTGGTTCTTAGGTGGTTGTGTTTTATTGTTACTTGCATTGTTCTTTTGGGTGAGAGGTTTTTCTTTTTCTTATGCAGAAAGAATATGGATTGCAAAACAACGTTTTAAAGGAGTAAAAAGGATTGCTTTTTACCTTTTTTTAAGTGCTTTTTTAGGTTTGGGTACAACCATTTTCTTTTCTACTGGTGGTTTTCATGAAAAATCTGGAAGTAAACAAGCGGAACTAGATGCTGTAAAGTGGGAAAAAACATATAAAAAATACGAAAACTATAAACAACCAAGAATTGTTGCAGTAAATACAAGTATGCATATTTTTCCAAAGAAAAATACCTTTAACGCATCTGCAACTTACACTTTAGTAAATAAAACAAAACAAACTATTGACAGCGTTTTTCTAAATCATAATTCATTAAAAAGCTCTTTTGAATTTAATAAGCCTAACAATTTGGTGTTAGAGGATACCGTGTTTCATTTTGATATATACTACTTCGAAGATCCAATAAAACCAGGAGATTCTATTAAATTGAAAATAAATGTAAAAAGCAAAAGAAATTCTATTTTTAAAACAAAATCATCAATTAAAGAAAACGGAACTTTTATAAATAACTTCAGTGTTTTTCCCTCTCTTGGTTACAGTCCTGCAGGTGAATTAAGAGATAATAAAACTAGAAAAAAATACAAATTACCACCAAATAACTTAAGACCTTATCCAACAGATTCAACGGCTTTAAATAATACATATATTTCTAAAGATTCAGATTGGATAGATTTTGAAGCAACAGTATCTACTTCTATAGATCAAACAGCAATTGCTCCAGGATACTTACAAAAGAAATGGACAGAAAATGATAGGAATTATTTTTATTATAAAATGGATAGCAAAATGCTGAATTTCTATGCGTTTAATTCAGCAAAATATGAAGTAAAAAAAGAAATTTGGAATGGAATTAGCTTGGAAATTTATTACCACAAGCCGCATACATTCAATTTAGACCGAATGTTTAAAGGAATGAAGGCTTCTTTAGAATACAACGAAAAATATTTTTCTCCTTATCAATTTAAACAGCTTAGAATTATAGAATTTCCAAAAACAATGGGAAGTTTTGCACAATCTTTTGCCAATACAATTCCGTATTCCGAAGGTGTTGGTTTTATTGCAGATGTAGATGAAGAAAATGACGAAGGGGTAGATTATCCTTTTGCCATAACTGTTCATGAGGTTGCGCACCAATGGTGGGCACATCAAGTTATTGGTGCAGACGTGTTAGGAGCTACAATGCTTTCAGAAAGTTTATCGGAATATGTTTCTTTAAAAGTTTTAGAACACGAACATGGCAAAGAAAAAATGCGAACCTTTTTAAAAGATGCTTTAGATACCTATTTATTATCTAGAACTTTTGAGCAAAAAAGAGAAAAACCACTAATGTATAATGATGGACAAACTTACATCCGTTATCAAAAAGGTTCTTTGGTTTTTTATGCCCTTAGCGATTATATTGGGGAAGAAAAATTAAATAAATCACTAAAAAAATATGTAGAGAAAGTAAAATTTCAAGAAGCACCTTACACAACTTCTATAGAAATGGTTAATTATATAAAAGAAATAACACCAGATTCTCTACAATATGTTATTAAAGATATGTTTGAGACCATTACATTGTATAAAAATAAAATGGTTGATGCCCGTGTTAAAGAATTAGAAAATGGAAAATATGAAGTAACGTTAGATTTTGAAGTATCTAAATACAGAAATGATGAAAAAGGGAAACGCTATTACGGAGAACAAGTAGGAGATACGCTAACTTATCAATCAGAAAAAATGAAAAAGCCTATTCTATCAATTCCGTTGCAAGATTATATAGATGTAGGAGTTTTTAAAGAAGTAGAGGTTAATGGAAAAAAAACAACTAAAGAATTATACTTACAAAAACACAAAATCACTCAAATACATAATCAAATAAAAATTATTGTTGATGAAAAGCCTACAGAAGCGGGGGTAGATCCTTATAATAAGCTAATTGATACACAATCTGAAGATAATAGGATAATTTTCTAAAAAAGAAAATCGTTAAAATGAAAAAAGCAACTACAAAAGTAGTTGCTTTTTTTGATGTTCTAAATAAATAGATATTACTTCGTATTTCATGTTGATTATTAGTTTAGGGGACTCCAATAATTAGGGGGACAACAAA
>CAYPHE010000042.1:0-9799 GCA_964410075.1 uncultured Polaribacter sp. | reverse complement strand
AAGCAACTACGAAAGTAGTTGCTTTTTTGATGTTCTAAATAAATAGATATTACTTTGTATTTCATGTTGATTATTAGTTTAGGGGACTCCAATAATTAGGGGGACAACAAAAAATAATTACTTCATATGTATTGTATTTAGGGGACTTGCCATAAAGGATATTCCTTTATTGTGTTTCAAATATATATTAAAAAAAATAAATAAACCAAAAAAAATGAAAAAAAACTTTACTAAAAAAAGAAAAGCAACTACGAAAGTAGTTGCTTTTTTGATGTTCTAAATAAATAGATATTACTTATTTTATTTTTTTTACGTTGATTATTAGTTTAGGGGACTCCAATAATTAGGGGGACAACAAAAATAAAATTTACTTCATATATATTATATTTAGGGGATACATAAGATTTATATTAAATAAATCATATCTGCGTAACAAACATAATAATTATTTTCTAAAATCTTAAAAAAAAGTGAAAATAAGTGCATATTTTTTAATGACGTGTTTTTAAAATATTTGTTTTCAGTAGTTTAGTTTTTTAATTTCTAACATAAAAAAGTATAATTTTGTTAATGTTTTTAACAGATTAGTATAATAAAAAGGTTTTAGCAGTTTATTAATGAATTTAGGTAGGTTTAAAGAAAAAGTACAATTAAAGCGAATAAAGAAAAAATTGCAAAATAATGTTGAGAATAGAAATATCTCAAAAGAAACCATCCATTCAATAGGTGTTTTAGCAAATAGTTCTTCCCCTTACTTAGAAGAGTTTATCAAAAAAGTACAAGAGGAACTTAACTGTAAACAAATTCGACTTTTTTTGTTTAAACCTTTTTCAAAAGACGATGCAGCTAATGAAAATCAATTTACAAACAAAGACCTTAACTGGAGCGGTAATTTTACCAATGCTAATACATTAGAGTTTTTAAACACGCCTTTTAGTTTACTAATTGGTTATTTTACAGAAGATAATTTGTACTTAAAAAATGCGGTATTACAATCTAAAGCAAATTTTAAAGTAGGTTTTTCTAACAAACAAGAATATCTCTTCGAGTTAGTTATAAATACAGATTTAGAGAATACTACAGAGTTTATTGATGAGCTAAAAAAATACTTAATAGCTCTGCAAAAAATTAAAATTTAACGATAATATTAAAATTGTTATTCAAGAAGTCAAAATTATTTATTTCCACTTTAAAAATTGTAGTTTTGCACATCTAAAAATTATTATAGAATGCAAAAATTTGTTGGTACTGGCGTTGCTTTGGTTACTCCTTTTAATGACGATTTAAGTGTAGATTTTGAAGCATTAACAAAACTAGTAAACTTTAATATAGAAAATGGTGTAGACTATTTAGTTATTAATGGAACTACAGCAGAAAGTGCTACAATAACATCTAAAGAGAAACAACAAATTATAGATGCTATTATTAAAGTTAACAACAACAGAGTTCCTCTGGTTTTAGGTGTTGGAGGCAATAATACGGCATTAGTTATAGAAGAATTAAAAACGAGAGATTTTTCTGGAATAGATGGCATTTTATCTGTTGCACCATATTATACAAAACCAACACAAGAAGGTTTTTATCAGCATTATAAAGCATTAGCAGAAGCTACAGATTTACCAATAATTTTATATAATGTACCTGGCAGAACTTCAAGAAATATGGAGGTTGCTACAACACTACGTTTGGCAAACGATTTTAAAAATATTGTAGCCGTAAAAGAAGCAGGTAATAACCAACAACAATACAACGAATTGCTGAAGGATAAGCCAGCGGATTTTTTAATTATTTCTGGTGATGATGATTTAGCTTTAGGAGTAAGCCTTGCTGGAGGATCAGGAGTTATTTCTGTTATTGGTCAAGCATTTCCTAAAGAATTTTCTACAATGATTAATTATGGTTTGCAAGGAAATAACAAAGCAGGATATGATATTCATTTTAAAATGATGCCTGTAATAGACTATATTTTTGAGGAGAATAATCCTTCGGGAATAAAAGCTGTATTGCAAGAGTTGGGTATTTGCAAGAACAAAGTTCGCCTACCACTAGTAGAAGCTACGGAAAACTTATCAAAAAAAATTAGCGAATTTGTATCGCAGTTTTAAAACAAAGTAGCTAATATTAACAAACATTTAGTAGCAAAATTAAAAATACAATCCATTTTTTACTGATTATTGTAAACACAATATTGGTTTGAAAAAATCGTTTTATTTATCCACTTTAAATTATTAATTTTGCCCGATGCAAAAAATTAAAATTTTCGCTTTTTTATTCTTGTTTAGCTTGTTGTTTTCAGCTTGTTCAGAATATCAAAAAGTACTTAATAAAGGTACTACAGATGAGCAATACAAATTAGCAGTAGAACTTTACGAACAGAAAAAGTTTGGGAAAGCATTGCGTTTGTTTGAGAAAGTAACACCAACTTATAGAGGAAAACCTCAAATGGAGAGAATCCAATTTATGGTGGCGCAATCTAATTTTAATGAGAAACTTTACGCAGAAGCGGGTTATTATTTTGAGCGTTTTACGAACAATTACCCAAAAAGTTCTAAAAAAGAAGAAGCAGCATTTTTATCTGCATATAGCTTTAAGTTGGCATCTCCACGCTTTAGTGTAGATCCAGCAGAAACAAAAAAGGCAATAACGGCTTTTCAAGGTTTTATTAATAAATATCCAGATTCAGATAAGATTGAAGAAGCCAATAAGCATTACAAAGAATTACAAGAAAAACTAGAAAGAAAGTACTTCGAAATAGCAAAAACCTATTATAGAACTGCAGACTACGATTTAAGAAATTACAAAGCAGCAATTCAGGCTTTTGATAATTTATTAGAAGATTACTTAGGTTCTAAATATAAAGAAGAAGCTTTACTATACAGGTTAAAGGCTGCCCATGATTTTGTGCTAAAAAGTACAGATAGAAGAAAGCCAGAAAGAATAAAAGAAGCTATTGCAGCTTACGATAAATTAAAAAGAAATTTTCCTGAAACGCAATATAAAGAAGAAGCAGATGAAATGCTACTAACTTTGCAAGAGGAAAAAACTAGAATAGACAATATTATCGCAAAACAAAAAGAATACCAAGATTCACTAAATAAATAAAGTATTATGGATTATAAAGATACTAATGCAGCAATAAGTACAATTACTTACGATAAAAACGAAATTGAGTCGCCAACTCAAAACATTTACGAAGCAATTTCTATTATTGCAAAAAGAGCTACACAAGTAAATTCTGATTTGAAAAAAGAATTGGTAGACAAATTAGATGAATTTGCTACTTATAATGATAGCTTAGAAGAGGTTTTCGAAAATAAAGAACAAATAGAAGTTTCTAAATTTTACGAAAGATTACCAAAACCTACTGCAATTGCTGTAGAAGAGTGGTTAAATGGTAAAGTATATCATAGAACACCAGAAGAAGAATAAATGTCTGTTTTAAGCGGTAAAAAAATTCTTTTAGGGATTACTGCTGGTATTGCTGCATATAAAACGGCATCTTTAGTCCGTTTGTTTATAAAAAAAGGCGCAGAAGTCAAAGTTATTATGACTCCTGCGTCTAAAGATTTTATAACACCCCTTACGCTTTCCACACTTTCTAAAAATCCTGTTCATTCTACTTTTTATAACAAAGAAGATGAAAACGAGGTTTGGAACAATCATGTTGATTTAGGGCTTTGGGCAGATGTGTTTGTAATTGCACCAGCAACAGCAAATACCTTGTCTAAAATGACAACGGGAACTTGCAATAACTTATTGTTAGCTACTTATTTATCTGCAAAATGTCCTGTTTATGTTGCTCCAGCAATGGATTTAGACATGTACAAACATCCATCAACAAAAGAAACATTAGCAAAATTAACTTCTTTTGGAAATACAGTAATTCCTGCAACTTCTGGAGAGTTGGCTAGCGGTTTGGTTGGAGAAGGTAGAATGGCAGAACCAGAAGATATAGTTGATTTTATAGAAAAAGATATTATAGCTCAACTTCCCTTAAAAGGAAAAAACATACTAATAACTGCAGGGCCAACATACGAGGCTATTGATCCTGTTCGCTTTATAGGGAATCACTCAACAGGTAAAATGGGCTATGCAATTGCAAAAGTTGCTGCAGATTTAGGTGCAAATGTTACTTTAATTTCAGGTCCTTCAAACGAAAAAATAAATCACGCTTTAGTAGATAAAATAGCTGTAGTTTCTGCTGAAGAAATGTATAAAAGTACACATCAGTTTTATGCAACTACAGATATTGCTATTTTATCTGCAGCTGTAGCAGATTACAAACCCAAAAATGTTGCACATCAGAAAATAAAAAAGACAAACGCAGCGTTAGAAATAGAGCTAACACCAACAAAAGATATTTTGGCTTCTTTAGGAGAAAATAAAGAGCATCAATTTTTGGTGGGTTTTGCATTAGAAACCAATAACGAGCTAGAAAATGCAAAAAGTAAGCTAGCTAGAAAAAATTTAGATGCAATTGTATTAAATTCTTTACAAGACAAAGGAGCTGGTTTTGCAAGTAATACAAATAAAATAAGTATTATTGATAAAAATTTGAAATCAACCTCTTTTGAGTTAAAATCTAAAACTGAGGTAGCTAAAGACATTATTAATTATATTATAGAAAAGATTAATGCGTAAACTAGTTTTATTTTTTGCTGTATTTGGGGCAATAATTTGTTCTAAAGCCCAAGAACTAAATTGTTTGGTAAACATCAATTTTAATCAAATTCAGGGTTCAAATACACAAGTATTTAAAACTTTAGAAACGGCACTTACCGAATTTGTTAATCAAACAAAATGGACAAATAGAGAGGTAAAAGCAGAAGAGCGTATAGATTGTGCTATGAATATTATTATCAATTCTAGAGAAGACAATCGTTTTACGGCATCATTGCAAGTACAATCTACAAGACCTGTTTATGGTTCAACATATACTTCACCATTATTAAATTTAAGAGATAACGAGTTTAATTTTAATTATAACGAGTTTGATCCGTTAATTTATAATCGAAATAATTTTGATAGCAATTTAATATCTACAATTGTATTTTACGTTTACGTAATTTTAGGTGTAGATGCAGATTCTTTTACCCGTTATGGAGGTACTCCATATTTAAAGGAAGCAGAAAATGCAATGTTACAAGCACAACAAACTGGCTTAGCATCTTGGCAAAATGTTGTTGGAAAACAAAATCGTTTTTTATTAATAGATAATTTATTGTCTCCTAAGTTACAAAACTATAGAGCTGCAATTTACAATTATCATAGAAGTGGGTTAGATATATATTCGAGTAACCCTAAACAAGCAAAGCAAACTGTAGAATCTAGTATATTTTTAATAGAAAGTTTGTTTAATAAAACGGTAGGTAATTATTTAATTCGTTTGTTTTTTGATGCCAAATCAGATGAAATTGTAAATATTTATTCTGATGGATCAGAAACCAGAAACAAGAATAAAGTTGTGCAAACACTGCAAAAAATTTCTACTACCAATATAAGTAAGTGGAAAAAAATTAAATAATTATTAGCAACAATTCATTTTGAAACTACTTAATTCTATTAAAAAATATTTTAATAGAATTTTTTGCTTTTATAGAACTTCTACAGTTCAATTTTCTATAGCAGTTACTAATCAAAAAAAATAACTACCTTGTAAACTGTTATGCGTGCATAATAAAAAAATATTTTCTATGTCTCAGTTAACTACTATTTTAAGTATAAAACATCCCATAATAATGGCTCCAATGTTTTTGGTATCAAATGTTACTATGGTAAAAGAAGCTATGAATGCAGGTATTGCTGGTTGTATACCAGCATTAAACTACAGAACTTTAGAACAATTGAGAGAAGCAATAAAAGAGTTAAAAGCAAATAAGCCAGAAGGAGGTGCTTTTGGTTTTAATTTAATTGTAAATAAATCTAATCTTAAATATAAGGATCAACTAGCAGTGTTATGTGAAGAAGGTTGTGATTTTATAATTACCTCTTTAGGTAGTCCTGAGGAAACAATACTTAAAGCTCATAAAAAAGGGATTAAAGTTTTTTGTGACGTAACTGATTTAAAGTTTGCTAAAAAAGTAGAAAGTCTTAATGCGGATGCAGTAATTGCAGTTAATAATAAAGCAGGAGGGCATAGAGGTAACTTATCTCCAGAGGAATTAACCAAACAACTTGTTGAAAAATGTAATTTACCAGTTATTTCTGCAGGGGGAGTTGGTAATAAAAAACAGCTAGACGAAATGTTAAGTTATGGAGCTGTTGGAGTTTCTATAGGTAGTCCTTTTATAGCATCAAATGAAGCTTCTGTTAATACAGAATACAAACAAGCATGTGTAAATTATGGCGCTAAAGATATTATTATGACGAAAAGAATTTCTGGAACACCTTGTACTGTAATTAATACCCCATATATTCAAAAGATAGGAACAGAAGAAACCTGGTTAGAAAAAATTTTAAATAAAAATAGAAAACTTAAAAAATGGGTAAAAATGATCCGTTTTTCTATTGGTATGAAAGCTACAGAAAATGCAGCAAAAAAAGCAACTTATAAAACGGTTTGGGTTGCAGGACCAAGTATAGAGTTTACAAAGGAAATTTTACCTGTAAAGGATATTGTGGCAAAATTTATTTGAGTAAAGTTATCTAACTCGCAGAAGATAAAATCGATACCACTTGATTTTTAAATACTAAAATTATTAAAACTATCATTCATAGAAAAAAAACAATGTGTAACGCAAGTTTTTCTTAGATAATACATCTAAAATAATATAGATAATAACAATACAATGAAAAAGCTATTAATTTTAAGTGCAATTCTTTTAACAATCAGTTTTTATGCACAACCTCCAAATGGAGGAGGTAATATGAGAAGTCCTTCACAAAGAGGGCAAAATAATGCAGAAAAACCAAGAGAATTTAAAGCAAGCAACGCTGCAGGAATTTTATATTACGATGCAGATAAAGTGGTAAAAAGGATAAAGGTTAAAAAGCCAAGTTTGCAATCAGAAATTAAGTTATTTCTAAAAGAATATAACAATAAGATTAAAAATATTGCCTTATTAAATTCTGAAAAATTTGAAGAATTAAATGAAGAGATGAAAAAATACAAACCATCTCAAAATAGAAATTTTTCTAATCAAAATTATGGTGAAACAACAGATGATGATGATGAAACTAATAATGAAGGAGTAAATATTAGAAAAAAAGTAGCAAAAGTTATTCGTCCTATAAAAAAAGAAATTAGAATGCTTGAACGTGAATTAAACACAAATTTGGAAGCTAATTTATCTGAAAAGCAATTTGAAAAATGGATGAAATATCAAAAATCTAAAAAAGATAAACTCATGCCAAAAAGGCAACAAAATAATAATGGCGGTAACAGAGGTAATGGAGGACCACCAAACGGAGGTGGACAAAGAAGAATGGGAATGTAAAATTTTTTACTAGGGGATTAGTTAGAAGTGGCTATTTGAAAAGTATATCTAGCTGTCAAATTCAGCTTGTCGAGGTTTTTAAACTTTTTGATGATCAATCATATTTCGACAAGTTTTATATGGCATTTGGATTGTTTTTAATTTTTCAGATAGCCTCTTTTTTATTTGAACTAACACGCCGTTGATCAATTTAACTTCAAATGATTTTCACTAAATTTGAGAATTTAACGTAAACCAATACATAATTAATGAAACAATTTACTGTAGAAGAAATCGCAAAAATTTTAAATGGTAAAATAGAAGGTATTTGTAAAGATAAAATTGTAGCTCCAGAACAAATACAAAAAGCCAAAAAGGGACATATAACATTTATAGGAAATTCCAAATATGTAAAATTTTTAGAAAGTTCTGAAGCAAGTGCTGCTATAGTAGATGAGAAAATTAAAATAGAAACTACTACAGAAAAATGTTTAATTAAAGTGAAAAATGCAGATTTAGCAATGGCTTTATTGCTAGAGGCATTTCAACCAGAATCACCTTATTTTGAAACAGATATTCACCCAACAGCAGTAATAGATGTATCGGTAAAATTAGGTGTAAACTGTAAAATAGGTGCAAATGCATATCTTGGTAAAAATGTAGTTTTAGGAGATAATGTAACTATTTACCCTAATGTATCTGTTTTTGATGATACTACAATTGGCAACCAAACTGTAATTTGGTCTGGGGCTGTAATTAGAGAAAGAACCGTAATAGGACACAACTGTATTTTACACAATAATGTAAGTATTGGTGCTGATGGTTTTGGTTACAGACCAAGCGAACAAGGCTTAACTAAAATTCCACATATAGGTAATGTAATTATTGGAAATTATGTAGAAATAGGTGCAAATTCTTGTATCGATAGAGGTAAATTTAGTGCCACAGAATTAGGAGACGGTTGTAAGATAGACAACCTAGTACAAATAGGTCATAACTCAGTTTTAGGTAAATTTTGTATAATGGCTGGTAACAGTGGTTTGGCAGGCTCTGTAACTTTAGGAGACGGAGTTGTAATTGGAGGGAGTGCTTCTATAAAAGATCATACAACTATAGGTTCTGGTGCAACAGTTGGAGCAGGTTCTGGTGTTATTGCAGATGTAAAAGCAGGCACTACGGTTGTAGGTTATCCTGCAGCAGAAGCAAGAGAAAAAATGAAACAGTGGGTAGCTCTTAGAAAATTAGCTAGAAATTAAAATTTTAGTTTTTAAACTACTTTTAAGAATCAATAAAAATCTTGTGAAAACGAGATTTTTTTATGTAAATAAACAAACCTTGTATTCCTAAAATAAATAACGATATTTGCTAATTATGACAGACAAGAATAAGAATATGAATAAAAACACAGTTTTAGCTTGGGCAACATTTATTATGATATTTGTTGGGGTAGGTTTAATAGCATTAGGTGCGTTTCGTTATCAAGATGTAGCAGGTTATGGTTTTGCAGCTGTAGGTATTGGCTTTTTTGCCATTGCTTGGGTATTTAACGCCTTAAAAGGAAGAGTGTAAGCCCATTCTAACCTTCCCAAAGGGAAGATAATTACAAACTAAGTAAATAATTAAAGTCCAATTCTTTAATTTTAAAAATCATCTATGTTAGACTGAGCTTGTCAAATGTCAGACTAAGCTTGTCGAAGTCTAATTAAACAATTACACAATTCAACTTTAATCAACAATGAGTGACGATAAAAAAGTAATATTTTCCATGAATAAGGTTTCTAAAACCTATCAATCAACAGGAAAACAAGTTTTAAAAGATATTTATTTAAGTTTTTTCTACGGAGCCAAAATCGGTATTTTAGGTTTAAACGGTTCTGGTAAATCAACTTTATTAAAAATAATAGCAGGTGTAGAAAAAAACTATCAAGGAGAAGTTACCTTTTCTCCAGGCTATAAAGTAGGTTATTTAGAACAAGAACCACAACTAGATCCAGAAAAAACAGTTTTAGAAGTTGTAAAAGAAGGAGCAGCAGAAACTGTTGCTATTTTAGATGAATACAACAAAATAAACGATATGTTTGGCTTAGAAGAAGTCTATTCAGATGCAGATAAAATGCAAAAGTTAATGGACAAACAAGCTGAACTTCAAGATAAAATTGATGCAGCCAATGCTTGGGAATTAGACACGAAGCTAGAAATTGCAATGGATGCTTTACGTACACCAGATTCCGACAAAAAAATAGGTGTACTTTCTGGAGGAGAAAAACGTAGAGTTGCTTTATGTAGATTGTTATTACAAGAACCAGAAATTTTATTATTAGATGAGCCAACCAACCATTTAGATGCAGAATCTGTACATTGGTTAGAGCATCATTTAGCACAAT
>CAYPHE010000041.1:12962-13763 GCA_964410075.1 uncultured Polaribacter sp. | reverse complement strand
TCAAACAAACTGAATAGAAGTAGATTATTATTGCAAAAAATAATCAATACTGTATATTTGCCCTCATTATGGCAAAACAAGAAGATCAGTTTAAAAAAGTACTATCGCACGCAAAAGAATATGGTTATGTATTTCAATCTTCAGAAATTTATGATGGATTAAGTGCTGTGTACGATTATGCTCAAAATGGAGTTGAGCTAAAGAAAAATATAAGAGAATATTGGTGGAAAGCAATGGTGCAAATGCACGAAAACATTGTAGGAATAGATGCTGCAATATTAATGCACCCAACAACTTGGAAAGCTTCTGGGCATGTAGATGCTTTTAATGATCCATTAATTGATAATAAAGATTCTAAAAAACGCTATAGAGCAGATGTTTTAATTGAAGACTACTGTGCTAAAATAGAAGGTAAAATAAATAAAGAAGTGGCTAAAGCGGCAAAACGTTTTGGAGATGCTTTTAATAAAGAAGAATTCTTATCAACCAATGGTAGAGTTTTAGGTTATCAAGAAAAAATTGATACTATTTTATCTAGAATGGGAAAATCTTTAGGAAATGAAGATTTAGCCGATGTTAAATTGTTGATTGAAGAATTAGGCATAGCAGATCCTTTAACAGGTTCTAAAAACTGGACAGAAGTAAAGCAATTTAACTTAATGTTTGGAACTAAAATAGGAGCTTCAGCAGAAAATTCTACTCAGGTTTATTTACGTCCAGAAACTGCTCAGGGTATTTTTGTAAACTTTTTGAATGTTCAAAAAACTGGGCGAATGAAAATTCCTTTTGGAATTGCACAAA